>JBMOJG010000297.1:0-4909 GCA_049316925.1 Alsobacter sp.
ACGCCGCCGGCTGAAGCCGCCGGATGGCGATGCGGTGGCGGGGGCGCTGATCCTCGCCCGGCAGGGCCAGGACTGACCTGCCGAGCGGCATCACCCGGCGGGCTGCCGGCCCCTTCGATCCAGGCTCGCGACCGGCGACTTGGCCGGCCCGGCATGTGGCCTTATCCTGGTCTTATCACTGGTATTATCCTGGACGAGCCGCATGAACACCGAAGACGTCAGCCCGCGCTTCGTCGATCTCGATGGCTGGCCGACGCCGGAAGCGGTGGCGGCGATGTATGAGGGCCAGCTCGCCGCGGTGGCGGCGGTGCGCCCCGCCCTGCCCGCCATCGCCGCGGCGGCGGATGCGGCCGCAACGGCGCTGCGCCGGGGCGGCCGGCTGGCCTATGCGGGGGCGGGAACCTCCGGCCGCATCGCCGTGCAGGACGGAGCCGAGCTGCCACCGACCTTCGACTGGCCGGTCGACCGGCTGGTCTTTGCCATGGCGGGCGGGCCCGCCGCCCTGCTGCGCAGCGCCGAGGGGGCCGAGGATGACGCGGCCGATGCGGCCGCCCAGGTCGACGCCGCAGGCCTCGGGGCCGACGACGTGGCGATCGGGCTGGCCGCGAGCGGCGGCACGCCGTTCACGGTCGCGTATGTGGCGGCCGCCCGCGCCCGCGGCGCCGTGACCATCGGCGTCGCCAACAACCGCGACACGCCGCTGCTGGCCGCCGCCGAGCATCCGCTGCTCGTCGAGACCGGCGCCGAGATCGTCGCCGGATCGACCCGGATGAAGGCCGGCACGGCGCAGAAGGTGGTGCTCAACCTGCTGTCGACCGCCATCATG
Organism: Alsobacter sp.; assembly: GCA_049316925.1. Taxonomy (GTDB): domain Bacteria; phylum Pseudomonadota; class Alphaproteobacteria; order Rhizobiales; family Beijerinckiaceae; genus Alsobacter. The sequence goes on from JBMOJG010000297.1 coordinate 827, forward strand.
GTGCGGCTTGGCCGGGTGCATGGCGGCATGATGGTCAACATGCGGGTCAGCAATGCCAAGCTGGTGCGCCGCGCCGAGGCCATGGTGGCGCTCGTCACCGGCTGCGACCATGCCGCCGCCGCCGCCGCACTCGCCTGCACCGGCCGCGACGTGAAGCGGGCGGCGCTGGTGGTGCAGGGGCTCGATCCCGACCTTGCCGGCACGCTGCTCGACCGCCATCACGGCAGCCTGCGCGCAGCCATGGCGGCCATGGCGGCGGAGGCGGCCCAGTGATGGACGGGCACCGCTTCGCGCTGGACGCGAGCAGCCCCACGCCGCTCTACCTGCAATTGGCGGAGGGCCTGCGCGGACAGATCGCCGACGGCACGGTGCGGGTCGGCGAGGCGCTGCCATCCGAGCGCGAGCTCAGCGCCATGACGCAGATCTCCCGCGTCACCGTGCGCAAGGCCATCGACGCGCTGCTGCGCGAGGGCATGCTGTCACGCCGGCCCGGCTCGGGCACCTATGTGGCAACCCGCATCGAGCAGCCCGCCTCGCTGCTCGCCGGGTTCTCTGCCGACATGGCCGACCGTGGCAGCCGGCCGGGATCGCTGTGGATCGAGAAGGCGCTCGGCCGCCCGACGCCCGAGGAGGCGATGACGCTGGCGCTGTCACCCGATGCCGCGATCGTCCGGCTGGCGCGGGTGCGCACCGCCGACGACGAGCCGCTGGCGATCGAGCGCGCGGTCGTCCCGGCAGCGCTGCTGCCGCCCGTCGAGGCGATCGGCGCGTCGCTCTACGAGGCGCTGGCGCGGCTCGGCAACCGGCCGGTGCGCGGCCTGCAGCGGCTGCAATCGTCGCTGGCGACGGCGGCGGAGGCGCAGCTGCTGTCCATTCCGGTCGGGGCGGCGATCCTGCGCATCGAGCGGCGCAGCTTCCTGGCCAGCGGCGCGCCGGTCGAGTTCACCCGCTCGGCCTATCGGGGCGACCGGTTCGACTTCGTCACCGAGGTGCGCGAGCCTGGACTGCGGCCGGCCGACGGCGGCGCCTGAACGTCCCCGGATCAGGGTTTGGCATAGGCCACGAAAGCCCGCGTCCGGCCGGCGAACTCGCGTTCGTAGCTGCGCTCCAGCCGCCATCCGTGGCGCTCGTAGAACCGTCGTGCAGCGGTGTTGTCGCGGAAGCATTCCAGTGTGCGGGCGCCTTGTGCTTCGACGTAGGCGAGAAGGCGCGCACCGACGCCGCCACTCTGGACGGCGGGGTCGACGAACAGCATGTCGAGATGCCCGGCCGTCACCAGCGCGAAGCCGCGCGCGCGTCCGTCGCCGTCCTCGGCCAGCACCAGCCGGTCGAGGCTCTCGGCGAAGCGGGCGGCGAAGGTGGCGGCGTCGCGGCTGGCCAGCACCTTGGGCTCGAGGATGCCGGCGAAACCCGATGCGTAGGAGGCCTCGGCGACCGCCGCCAGCGCAGCGACGTCATCGGCGCGGGCCGAGCGGACGGTCAGGGCGCTCACTCCTGCCCCCGCAGGCGCGGGTCGAGCGTGTCGCGCAGCGCGTCGCCCAGCAGGTTGAGGCCGAAGGCCAGCACCAGGATGGCGAGGCCCGAGAACAGCGCGCTCCACGGCGACAGCAGCAGGAAGTTGCGCCCCTCCGACAGCATCAGGCCGAGCGACGGCGTCGGCGGCTGGGTGCCAAGCCCGAGAAAGGACAGCGACGCCTCCACCAGGATGGCGGCCGACAGCAACAGGCTGGCCTGCACCAGCACGACGCTCATCAGGTTTGGCAGCACATGCATGAAGATGATGCGCCCGTCGGAAGCGCCAACGGCACGGGCGCCGGCGACATAGTCGCTCTCGCACACGACCAGCGCCGGACCGCGCAGCAGGCGCGCAAACACCGGCGTGTACACGATGGCGATGGCCACCGCCGCCGTCTCGGAGCGGGGGCCGAGCACCGCCACGACGCCGATGGCGAGCAGCAGCACCGGGAAGGCGAACAGCACGTCCATCACCCGCATCAGCAGCCGGTCGGTCCAGCCGCGGTAATAGGCCGCCAGCAGGCCGAGCGTGCCGCCCACCGCCAGCGCGGCCGCCACCGCGACCACGGAGACGCCGAGCGAGGCGCGGCAGCCATGGATGATGCGCGACAGCACGTCGCGACCGAACTGATCGGTGCCGAGCCAGTGCGCGGCGCTCGGCCCCCTGAGGCGCGCCAGCACGTCCTGCTGCAGCGGATCATAGGGCGAAACCCAGGGCGCGGCGGCCACCAGCAGCACCTGGAGGATGACCAGCACCAGCGCGCCGGCGAGCAGGGGATGGCGGCGCAGCGTGTCCATGGTTCAGGCCCGCACGCGCGGGTCGATCGCCAGATAGACGAGATCGACCAGGAAGTTGACCAGCACCACCGCGCAGGTGACGACGAGGATGGTGGCCTGCAGCAGCGGATAGTTGCGCTCGGCCACAGCGCCCAGGATCAGCCGGCCGAGGCCCGGAATGGCGAAGACCTGCTCGACCACGATGGCGCCGCCCAGCAGGTAGCCGGTCATGATGCCGACGCTGGTGACGTAGGGGATCAGCGCGTTGCGCAGGGCGTGCCGGTAGAGCACGCCGCGCTCGCCGACGCCCTTGGCGCGCGCGGTGCGGATATAGTCCTGGCCGAGTGCGTCGAGCATGGCCGAGCGGACGAGACGGGACAGGTTGGCGAGGATCGGCAACGCCAATGCGGTGGCGGGCAGCACGAGCCGGCCGAGATTGCCGAGCGGGTCCTGGCTGAACGGCACGTAGCCCAGCGCCTGCACGGTGGGCGCGTAGGTGGCGAGCGCCAGGATCATGATGATGCCGAGCCAGAAGGACGGCACGGTGAGGCCGGCGACGGTCACGACGCGCAACAGCCCGTCGGCGAAGCGGCCCCGCAGCCGCGCCATGAGCACGCCGGTGGGCACCGCCAGCCCGGCGCCGATGACGAGCGCCAACAATGTGAGTTGAAGGGTCGGCCAGACATGCACGGCGATCTCGTCGATCACCGGCCGGCCCGTCCACAGCGAGGTGCCGAAGTCGCCGTGCAGGGCCCGCCCGACCCAGCCGAGATATTGCAGCACGATGGGCTGGTCGAGGCCGATGCTGGCGCGCAGCGCCGCGATGCGCTCGGGCGTCACCTCGGTGTTGGCGCCGAGCATGATCGCCACGGCATCGCCGGGGATCAGCCGGATCATGAAGAAGACGAGGACCGAGACGCTCGCCAGCACCACGGCGAGGTCGAGCAAGCGGCCGGCGACGAGGCGGCCGATCACGGCCGCCCTCCCCGCGCGGCGCGCCCGCCGGGCGTCACTTGGCGACGGCGGTATCCGCCAGGGTCGACAGCGACCGGTTGGCGATGATCTCGAAGCCGCCGACATTCTGGCGCATGGCGGTGAAGAGCTGGCTGTAGGCGAGGTGGACGATCGGGCCCTCGCAGGCCAGCACCTTCTGCACGCGCGTGTAGTCGGCCTTGCGGCCCGCCGGGTCGACATTGGCGCGGGCCCTGTCGAGCAGGCCGTCGATCTCGGTGTTCGAGTACTTGAACACATTGGTCGAGCCGCCGGTGCGGAAGGTCCGGAAGAAATAATCGTCCGGGTCCGGGCTGCCGGCATTGGTCGAGGCGAACATGTCGAAATTGCTGTTGCGCCAGTCCTGGATGAACTGGCCGAGCTCGGGCGTCTTGAGCTCGACCTTGAAGCCGGCCTTGTTGAGCTGCTGCTGTACGACCTGGGCGATGTCCTTGATGTCCTGGCGGGGCAGCACCGTCATGGTGACGGCGACCGGCGTCGCGACACCGGCCTCCTTCAGCAGCGCGGCGGCACGCGCCGGATCATGCGTGTAGCAGGGGAACTCCGACGTCGCGACGGCCCAGTCCTTCAGGGCCGGCGACAGCGGACCACCGGGCACGCCCGCGCCGAACAAAGCGGCAGCGATGATCTCGTTGCGGTTGAGGGCAACATTGACGGCCTCGCGCACCTTGGCATTGTCGAAAGGCGGCTTCGAGACGTTGAGGCCGACCAGCGTGTAGGCGAGCTCCAGCGTCTCGGCGAGCTTGACGCCCGGGCGGCCCTTGAGCTGCAGCGCGGTGG
>JBMOJG010000298.1:0-4898 GCA_049316925.1 Alsobacter sp.
AGGCCATCGTCAACATTCTCGACCACGGCATGTCCGTGCAGGAGGCCGTCGAGGCTCCCCGCGTGTGGACCGAGGGCGGGGTGCTCGAGATCGAGGATCGCATCGACCCGGCCGTCACCGACATGCTGGCGGCGATGGGCCACGACGTGATGCGGCTGCCCCGGATCGCCGGCGGCATGAATGCCATCGCTCGCGATGCCGACGGCATGCTGACGGGAGCGGCCTGCTGGCGCGCCGACGGCACGCCGGTGGGGATCGCCGGCGGTCTGGCCCGCGCCGGCGTGCGCTTCACCGCACTCTAGGGTCTCCCATGCACCGCATCGTCGTTCTCGATCCCATCGCCCCTGCCACCGCAGCCCGGCTGCGGGCGCTGCTGCCCGAGGGATTTGTCCTCGACCACGCCACGGCGCGTGGCGACGCCCATCTGCAGGCCATCATCGGCGATGCGGACTTCGCAATCTCCGGCCAGGTTGGCGTCAGCGGTGACGTCCTGCGCGCTGCCCGGCGGCTCCGCCTGCTGCACAAATGGGGCGTCGGGGTCGACAATCTCGACCTCGCCACAGCTGCGGCCTGCGGCATCAAGGTGGCGCGCACCACCGGCAGCAACGCCCTGCCGGTGGCCGAGTTCACCATCGGCCTGATTTTCGCAGCGCTGCGCCACTCCGCCCACGCCCACGCGCGCCTGCAGCAGGGCCAGTGGATCGGCGGGCGACTGCCCCGCGATGCCTTCACGCTGTCGGGCAAGACCGTCGGCATTGTCGGCTTCGGCGCGATCGGCCAGCGCCTGGCGCGGCTGCTGTCCGGCTTTGGCTGCACGCTGCTCTACAGCAAGCGCACACCCCTGAGCGCGGCGGAGGAGGCCGCGCTCGGCGCCCGACACGTCGCGCTTGACGCGTTGCTCGCGGCCTCGGACGTGGTGACGCTGCACTGCCCGCTGACGCCACAGACGGCGGGGCTCATCGACGCGGCCGCGCTGGCGCGAATGAAGAAGACCGCCGTGCTGATCAATGTCGCCCGCGGCGGCGTGGTGGTCGAGCACGACCTCGTCGCGGCGCTGCGTGCCGGTACGCTGCACGCGGCGGCCATGGACGTCTTCGACATCGAGCCGCTGCCGGCCGACAGCCCTCTGATCGGCCTCGACAATCTCGTGCTGACGCCGCATCTGGCGGCGGTCACGGCCGACACGTTTGCGCCCACGGTCCTGCAGATGTTCGCCAACATCCAGCGCGCCGCGCGCGGCGAGCCGTTGCCGCCTGCCGACGTTGTGGTGCCCTGACGGGGTCAGCGCTGCAGGATCCGCATCGGCAGGCTGTCGCCCGGCTTCAGCGTGATGGTGGCGCGCGGGAACACGTCCTGCGGCCGCACGCTCTCGAACTGCAACCGCGGCAGCACCGCCATCAGGATGGCGAGGATCTCCTGGATGGCGAAGGCGGCGCCGATGCACACGCGCGGGCCGGCGCCGAACGGGAAATAGGCGAGCCGGTCCGGCGCTGCCGCACCCGGCAGGAAGCGCTCCGGGCGGAAGGCATCGGGGTCCTCCCAGCGCGCCCGGTGCCGCTGCGACACGAAAGGCGACGTGAACACGATCGTGCCGGGACGCACCGCGAGCCCACCAAGGTCGTCGGCCTGCTCGGCCATCCGCGGGATCAGCGGCGCCGGCGGGTAGAGCCGCAGCACCTCGTCGATCACGGCCCGCGTCAGCGGCAGAGCGCCCGGCGTCACCGCATCGCGCGGCGCGGCGCCCGCCAGTTCGGCGGCGACGGCCGCATCCCAGGACGGGGCCTGCGACAGCACGAACAGCACCCAGCACAGCGTGTTGGCCGTGGTCTCGTGTCCCGCTGCCAGGAACGTGACGGTGTTGTCATAGACCCGTTCGGGTGGCAGCGGCGCCCCCGATTGCGGGTCGGTCGCCGTCAGCATGCGGGTCAGCAGGTCGTCGGGCAGCGCCGCGGCGCCATCGCGGGCGAGCGCCAGCCGGCGCTGCTCCACCACCCGCCCGATCTCGCGCCGGAAAAGGGCGAGAGCCGGGCGGGCGCGGTGCCGGCCCAGCGTCGGCACCCAGTCCGGCAGGTTCAGGAAGCTTGCCGCATCGACCCGGCCCAGCGTGTCGAAATAGGCGGCGATCGCCTGCGAGAAGGCAGCGGGGTCACGCACGCCCTCCGACGAGAAGGCCGTCGCGGCAATAACCCTGTAGGTCAGGTCGCTGAGCACCGCGTGCAGGTCGACGACCGTGCCGGGCGGCAGGTCGTGCAGGCGGTCCGCCGCCGCGCCGGCGACGTCCATCATCACCGGCAGCAAGGTCTCGACCCGCCGCGCCTGGAACAGTGGCGCCACGATCCGCCGCTGCGGCCGCCAGCCGGGGAGGGCGGCGATGAGCAGGCCGTCGCCCAGCGCGGGCCGCAGCCGCCGGCGCACGACCTCACCCTTGTCGTAGAGGCCGACGGCATCGACAAAGATGCGGCGCAGCAGGGCGGGGTCGGTGACGAACAGCACGTCCGGCAGGATGCCGCGTCCCGCCAGCCGGATCAGCGGCTCCGTATAGGCCGCCATCGGCCAGGCGGTAATCGGGTTGCGCGACAGCGCCCTGTAAAACGCCAGCAGCCCGAGCGGCGCCGGATGCGGTACCGGCGCGGGCGGGCGATAGGGTGCCGTCGTCACGGAGGGACCGGCAGGGATGGAAGGCGTGGGGACGTCGCGGCCCATGGCTCAGCCGGCGGGGTGGCGGCTGTTCCAGTCGGCCGCATAGGCGGCGCAGCGCGCGTCGAGCGCTGCCCGGTCCAGCTCGCCGCCCGGCGACGCGCGCGACGGGCCGAGCGCCTGGTAGGGGACGTAGCGCTGGTGCGCCACCCGCCACAGCCGGCGCAACTCGGCCAGCGGATCGGCGGCGTCGTCGACCCGCAGGTCGATCGCCGGCCAGGTCTCGGTCGTCCACACCCGCAGCGCCGCCGATTGCCGCCCGCGCTTGTCGCCGCCGGCGTCCTGCCCGGCCTCCAGCGCGGTGATCAGCCGGTCGTCGAAGTCGAGCGCCGTGCCGGCCATATAGGCGGCGAGCGTCGCCTCGACCACCTGCGGGCCGGCCAGCATGTTGCCGGCCACCGACACGTCGGGCGCTTCGACCGAGCCGCACCAGTCGACACAGGAGGCGCCCGTGAATGCCGCAGTGCGGCCGTCGCGGTCGATGAGGTGGACCTGCCTGATGGCGGCGCCGGGGTCGGCGGCGGTGAGAATCGCCAGGATCTCCTCCGGCGGCCGGCCCTCCATGGCCATCCGCAGGCCGTCGACCCCGAACAGCGGATTGACGAAAGACTGCGTCGCAATGGCGGCGACCCTGCCGCTTCCGTGCGGAACACGCGCCCCGACGGCAAACGCACAGGTGGAGACGGCAACCGCAAGCGCGCCGCTCTGCGGGTCACGGGCGACGATGGACCATGTCATGGGCAGGCTCCGGAGTGGCGTCCGAGACTAGAACGGCCGGACGGTTCCCGCGACCCCCTGATCGTGCGGCCATGCCGGACAGCGTTTCCCACAGCCGGATTTGTGTGGACGGGCATAATGGTTAGTGTACCATTTAGCGCAAATAAATAAATATGCATGACCGAGAGGCTCTGAGAATTGCATGAGGTGAGGGCTGATATGCAGAATCCGGCGATCTCCGTTCTCGGACAGACGGCCCTGCTGCAGGATGTGGCGGGCGAGACACTCGGCAGGCTGGTCTCCGGCGCATTCCTGCAGCATTTCCCGACCGACATCGTCATCCAGCAGCAGGATGTCCGCCCCGACTTCCTGCATCTCGTTGTCTCGGGCACTGTCGAGTTGCTGCGCGACGAGGGCGACGCGCTGGCCACTGTCGACGTCATTGCCGCGGGCGGCCTTTTCGTCTCTTCCGCCGTTGTTGCCGACAGCCCGACCCTTGTCTCTGCTGTGACGCTGGGCCCGTCGGTCATCGCATTCATCCCGGCGGCCCGTGTCCGCGACGCACTGGCGACCGATCCGCTGCTTGGCATGGCCCTGCTGCGTGCCCTGGCGTCGGACATGCGGGGCCGTGACCGGGACCTGGCCGAGATGAAGGCCCTGACCGCCGGGCAGCGCCTCGGCCGCTGGGTCCTGCGCGAGCAGGGCCGCATCGGCCTGCCACACTTCCCGCTTCCCTACGCCAAGCGGGTGCTCGCAACCCTGCTGGGCATGTCACCCGAGAACCTGTCCAGGTCTTCCTCCGCCCTTGTGGCGCATGGCGTGCGCTTCAAGGGCCGCATGGTCGAGGTCACCGACGCGGTCGCGCTGGACCTGTACTCACGCAGGCGCCCCAAGAGCCCGGACGGCGGAGCCGGACCACCGGGTATCGCGCCTCAGGCCTCGCCTGGCTCCTGAGTACGGTAGACCAGGCCGGCCTTCGCCAGCGTCTCGCGCATGCCGTAGAGGTCAAGGCCCAACTCGCCCGAGGCCAGGCGCCGCCGCTTCTCGTCCTCGCCCGCATGGCGCCTGTCGGCCGTGCCTGCGACGGCTGTAGCCGTCGCCCGCGGCACGACGACGACGCCGTCGTCGTCCGCCACCACCGCGTCGCCCGGGCGCACCGACACGCCGGCACACACCACCGGAATGTTGACACTGCCCAGCGTCGCCTTGACGGTGCCGCGGGCCGAGATTGCCCGCGACCACACCGGGAAGCCCATCTCCTTCAGCGCCTTCACGTCCCGGCAGCCGGCGTCGATGACGAGGCCGACGACGCCGCGCGCCATCAGCGAGGTCGCCAGCAGGTCGCCGAACATGCCGTCGGTGTTGTCGGCGCTGAGCGCCACCACCAGCATGTCGCCCGGCTGGCACTGCTCCACGGCCACGTGCAGCATCCAGTTGTCACCCGGATGGGCCAGCACCGTCACGGCGCTGCCGGCCACCGCGGC
>JBMOJG010000299.1:0-4890 GCA_049316925.1 Alsobacter sp.
GCCGCCGGATCGTCGTTGAACACCGTGGCCTGGGCCATGTCCCCCTGGATGAGGCGCACGCAGCGCCCCTCCTTCAGGTCGATCGCGGGAAACAGGATCACGGCCGCCACCTCAGGAAATTGCTGAGCAGGGCAAGCCCGAGCGCCTGGCTCTTTTCGGGATGGAACTGTGTGCCAGCCATGTTGTCGCGCGCGACAAGCGCCGTGACCGGCCCGGCATAATCGGCACGCGCCACCACATCCGACGGATCGGTGGCGCTGAGATGGTAGGAATGGACGAAATAGGCGTGCCAGCCGTCGGGACCCGTCGGGATCCCGGCCAGCAGGCGTGGTCGCGCGCAGCGTCGAGCGTGTTCCAGCCCATGTGCGGAATTTTCAGGGTCGGATCGGCGGGCTCCAGCAGGGTCACCTCGCCCCCGATCCATCCCATCCCGGCGCTGGTGATGTATTCGAGGCCGCGTGTGGCCATCAGCTGCATGCCGACGCAGATTCCCAGGAACGGTCGCCCGCGCCGGTGCACCGTCTCCTCGAGTGCCGCGACCATGCCGGGCACGCCGTCAAGCCCGGCGCGGCAGTCTGCAAAGGCCCCGACCCCCGGCAGCACGACCCGGTCCGCCGCCAGCACCGCGTCGGGATCAGACGTGACGGACACGGACACGCCAAGGCCGGCCTCACGTGCGGCCCGCTCCAGCGCCTTGTGGGCGGAGTGGAGGTTGCCAGACCCGTAGTCGACGATGGCAATGCTCATCGCGACGGTCCTGCCTCGGGAAACAGTCCGAGCACCTGCAGGGTGCCGGTGGGCATTGCGATGACTGGCGGGCGAGCGAGGCCGGGGCGGGAAGCGGCCGTGCCGGCATCAAGCCAGCGGTCGAAGAAGCGGCGCTCCGCCTCCTCGGCGTCACGGCCCGAGACGACATCGACGGCCGGCAGCCCACGCCGTCGCAAGGACCAGCCCTTGAGGTCGGCCGCTGTCACACCGATCAAGACCGCGAGACACAACTGCAGCGCCAGCACTGCGCCCGGGCCGATGCCCGTGGTGGCTGCAAGGGCGCCGATCGCTACCGTTGCGGCAAGGACGGCGAGGAACCCCAGCCAGACCCGGTTGGCGAGAAGCCACAGCAGCGGCACGACGGCCGCCAGCCAGTGGAAACCGTCGCGCACGAAGATGGCCCGGTCGAGCCCGGCCGCATCGCCCGGCCGCGCGCTGTCCGGCAGGTGGACGGTATAGACTTTCATCTCACGTCCCTGCCGGTCACAGGGCTCCCTTGGTGGACGGCACGCGTCCGGCCTCGCGCGGCTCTTCCGCGCAGGCCTCACGCAAGGCCCGGGCCAGCCCCTTGAACAGGCTCTCGGCAATATGGTGGGCATTGTCGCCGTAGAGCGTCTCGGCGTGAAGCGTGATCCCGGCATTCATCGCAAACGCCTGGAACCACTCGCGCACCAGCTCGGTATCGAAGCCCCCGATGGTATCGCGGCGGAATTCCGCGCGGAACACCAGGAATGGCCGCCCCGAAATGTCGACGGCGACGCGGCTCAGCGTCTCGTCCATCGGCAGGTGGACGCAGCCATAGCGGCGTATTCCGGCCTTGACGCCGAGCGCCATGGCGAAGGCCTGGCCGAGGGCGATGCCCACGTCCTCCACCGTGTGATGCTGATCGACGTGCAGATCGCCCTTCGCCGCGACGGTGATGTCGAACAGGCCGTGGCGGGCAAAGAGCTCGAGCATGTGGTCAAAGAAGCCAACACCGGTGGCGATCCTGGCCGTGCCGGTGCCGTCGAGGGCGATTTCCACCGAAATCTCCGTCTCGGTGGTCTTGCGCGAAAGCGTCGCGGCGCGCATGGGCGGCTCCCCCCGCGGGAGGGGGTTGCGACCTCCCGCGAGGGCGCCTTCTAGCAAGTCGCGTGCCCGGGCGCCACTGCCCTGCCTGTCTGTTGGGCAGATCGTCCCGAATTGCACCATCCGGGCCCGCCCATTGGTGAAATCCGCCGGGCCGCCTACATGTGAAGGCAGGACGAGGGACGCATGCATGACGGGCCATGAGGGCGACGACCGGCGCTGGCGCGCCACCACCATCCTGATGGTGCGCAAGGACGGCCGGGTCGTGATCGGCGGCGACGGCCAGGTCAGCCTTGGCCAGACCGTTCTCAAGGGCAACGCCCGCAAGGTCCGCCGGCTGGCGAAAGGGGCGGTGATCGCCGGCTTTGCCGGCGCCACGGCCGACGCCTTCACCCTGTTCGAGCGGCTCGAGTCGAAGCTCGAGCAGTATCCGGCGCAGCTGATGCGGGCCTGCGTCGAGCTGGCCAAGGACTGGCGCACCGATCGTTATCTGCGGCGCCTCGAGGCCATGATGCTGGTTGCGGACCGCGAGATCGGCCTGCTGCTGTCGGGCACCGGCGATGTGCTGGAACCCCAGCATGGCGTGATGGCCATCGGGTCGGGCGGCAACTACGCCCTCGCCGCGGCGCGCGCGCTCGTCGAAAACACGGACCTCGACGCCGAGGCGGTGGTTCGCAAGGGGCTGGCGCTGGCCGCTGACATCTGCGTCTACACCAATGACAGCCTCACCATCGAGAGCCTGGAGACGGCCTGATGCTGCTGCGCCGTCCTGATCTTGATGCGGCGGTGGCGGCCGCCATCATCACCCGTACCCAGGCCGATACCCTGGAGGCCTTCGCCATGGGTCGGGCCGGCCGACCGCACACGTCCGACGAGCGGTTTGTCGTGGTCAACAACTTTGCCGAGGTGTTTGTCTCCATCGGCATCATGATCCTGATTGCGGCGGCGCTCGTGACCCTGCGCCAGGCACCGTCCGGAACGCCGCAGATCGCCGTGTCCGGTGGCATGGCGGTGCTGGCCTGGCTGCTGGCCGAGTTTTTTGTTTTCCGCCGCCGGATGATGGCGCCCAGCATCGTGTCCGTGTTGGCCGTCGGATTCTTCGTCGGAACGGCGGTGTCCCTGGCGCGCCATGGTTCGACCGATCTCTGGACGGCGGCCGAGGTGCAGGCGGCGGCCTTGGTCGCCCTGGGACTCGGTCTGGTCCGCTTCCGGGTGCCGTTCCTGGTGCTGCCGCTGGCCGCCTCGCTGGCCTTCCTGGCGGTTGACCGCACCGGCGGGCCTTTTCTGTTCGTCATGGCGGGCTGCGGGCTCGTCTTTCTGGCCGTCGCCGTGATGTTCGACCTGCGCGATCCCGCGCGCGTGAAGCGCGACAGCCAGTTTGCCTTCTGGCTCTACGTCGCTGGCTCGCCGCTGCTGGTCCATCCGCTATTCTGGACTGTTCTGTCGGCCGTCCGCGACGGCATCCGGGGCGACAATGTGCTGATGGCGCTCGCAATCGGTGTGGTTGCAGCCATCGTCACGACGTTCGGCCTGCTGCTTGACCGGCGCTCGCCGGTGATCTCCACCCTCGTCTACGTGGCATTCGCCGTCGGCGTCGTCCTCACGCGGCTCGCCGGCTCGGCCGTCGCGCTCGGGCTCACGCTGGCGGTGATCGGCTGCTATGTCATCGTCCTCGGCGTCGGCTGGCGTGCCGTCCGCGCCGCCGTCCTCAGCCGCCTGCCGCTGGGCGGGCTCCGTGCCAAGCTCCCGCCCGTGAATTGACCATGACCGAACTGTCCCCCCGCGAAATCGTCTCCGAGCTCGACCGCTTCATTGTCGGCCAGCGCGATGCCAAGCGCGCCGTGGCCGTGGCGCTGCGCAACCGCTGGCGCCGCCAGCAGCTGCAGGGCCCGATGCGCGAGGAGGTCCTGCCGAAGAACATCCTGATGATCGGACCCACCGGCTGCGGCAAGACCGAGATCGCCCGGCGGCTGGCGCGCCTAGCGGGCGCTCCGTTCCTGAAGATCGAGGCCACCAAGTTCACCGAGGTCGGCTATGTCGGGCGCGACGTCGAGCAGATTGTCCGCGACCTCGTCGAGGTCGGAATCGGCCTCGTCCGCGATACCCGCCGCAAGGAGGTCGAGGCCCGGGCCTCCAAGGCTGCCGAGGACCGGATCCTCGACGCCCTGGTCGGGCCGGGCTCGTCGGCCCCCACCCGCGACGCCTTCCGCCGCAAGCTGCGGGCCGGCGAACTCGACGACAAGGAGGTCGAGATCGAGCTGGTCCAGGGTGGCGGCGGCATGCCGCTGTTCGAGCTGCCCAACATGCCGGGCGCGTCCGTCGGGACGATTTCCATCGGCGACATCTTCGGCAAGGCCATGGGTGGCCGCACGAAGACGCGCCGCACCACCGTGCGGGATGCGCACGCGCCGCTGCTCGCCGAGGAGAGCGACAAGCTGATCGACCAGGACCAGATCGTCGCCGAGGCCATCCGGTCTGTCGAGGACAACGGCATCGTCTTTCTCGACGAGATCGACAAGATCTGCGCCCGCGAGGGCCGCGGTGGTGCCGACGTGTCGCGCGAGGGCGTGCAGCGTGACCTGTTGCCGCTGATCGAGGGCACGACCGTCACCACCAAGCACGGCCCGGTGAAGACCGACCACGTGCTCTTCATCGCGTCGGGCGCGTTTCACGTCGCCAAGCCGTCCGACCTGCTGCCCGAGCTGCAGGGCCGCCTGCCGATCCGCGTCGAGCTGGCCTCCCTTGGTGAGGAGGATTTCCGCCGTATCCTCACCGATACCGAGGCCAGCCTCGTGAAGCAGTATGTGGCGCTGATGGCGACCGAGGGCGTGACGCTCGCCTTCACCGAGGACGGCATCGGTGCCGTCGCCCGCATCGCCGTCCAGGTCAATGGCAGCGTCGAGAACATCGGCGCCCGCCGTCTGCAGACGGTGATGGAGCGCATCCTCGACGACGTCTCCTACACCGCCCCCGACCGCTCCGGCGAAACCATCACCGTCGATGCCGCCTTCGTCGAGGCGGCGGTGGGTGATTTGGCCCGCAACGCCGATCTCA
>JBMOJG010000300.1:0-4882 GCA_049316925.1 Alsobacter sp.
CTTGCTGGCGTCGAGCTGCGGCTGGCGGGTGATCGAAACCTGCTGGATCGCAGCCTGGGCGGTGATCGCCTGGTCGAAGGCAGCCGAGAGTTGGGATGCGGCGGTGGCGGTGGAGGTCGTCGCGGTGGTGCCAGTTGTTGCAACGGTTGCCATGGTGATAGCTCCGGTTAGGGGTTGATGGCTGGGACTTGACGCTGGAGATCAGGCGGCGACCTTGTCGGTTGCTGCTGTGTGATTGTCGTTCGACAGGCTGGCTGCCGCGCTGGCGGCAAGCGCCAGAGCCGTCTGGGCGTCGGCGTCGAAGCCCTTGAGCGTTCCGTCGGCGTTGAACAGGTCGCTGGTCACCACGGTGCTGCCCGCAAGCCAGCTGTCGCCTTCGCCAGCCTTGAAGACCGTTCCGTCAGCGACGGCTGCGTCGATGGCCTTGCCGTCACGGCTCTGCGTCACGACGAGTTTCGCATCGGCGATGTTGCCCCACCTGTTGATGCTCGTGATGCCGCCGGCGACATTCTCGACCACGATCGCATCCTTGCCGTTCGTGATCGTGAGAGTGCCGGAAAGGCTGACGCCATTCGTCGGTGCTGTCACGGCCTGGCCGTTCGGATCCACCGTGTTGCAGGTGATCTTGGTGCCGTCCTCGAGCACGAAGGTCGAGGTGGTCTTGAAATCCCAACTTCCGCCATCACCCTCGACAACATGGGGATCGCCCCAGATGCAGGTCTTCGAGCCGTCACACAGGTCCGTGATGTGCCAGGTGGCCAGGTTCTGGTCGATGCTGATCTCGTAGCGATCGCCGAGCTTGATGGTCGCGCTGCGATCGCCGGCGACGAACGACCAATTGCTGGCGGTGTCTTCCGTGCCGCCGGTTCCGTCGGTCTCATCGGTTCCGCCGGTCTCGCCGGTCTCGCCGGTCTCGTCGGTTCCGCCGGTCTCGTCGGTCTCATCGGTTCCGCCGGTCTCGTCGGTTCCGTCGGTTCCGTCGGTCTCATCGGTTCCGCCAGTCTCGCCGGTCTCGCCGGTCTCGCCGGTGGAGCCCGTGTCGCAGCCCACGCCGGCATAGGTCAGGAACTCACCTCCGGAGAGGAAGCCATCCTGGTTGCCGTCGATGCTGTTCAGGAAGGACAGTGACTCAGAGATGTCGACCGAGCCATTGCCGTCGAGGTCGGCCTTGTCCTTGTAGGCCGACACCAGCTCGCAGAAGCTGACGGCGCCGTCGCTGTTGCGGTCCAGAGCCTTCAAGGTCGCGAAGGCTGAATTGATGTTTCCGAGTTCCATTGTGTGCCTCATCCCTTGCGGTGATGCAGAAAAATTGATCAAAATTCGTCGATTAACAAGTTGTTAGTGAGATATTGGATGAACGTTCCTATGTTAATAAGACCTGAGCGGTCTTTTTGCGAGTGCTTTAAGAAAATATTAAGCTTAAATACGATTACAATAGTGAGGCTAAAACTTAAGGTTGTGTTAACATTTTCGGCTGGTGTAGCGTGCATGCCTCTGTGGAGGGGCTTGCGTGCGTTGGATTGATTTCCTGCGGGGTGGAGGCGTGATCATCCTGTTCCTGCTGGGCAGCGCCGCAGGCGTGATCATCATCGGTGTGGCGGCACGGATTGTCGGCCGCCTTGCGGCACGGCGCGGCGACTGACGCGGATCAGCTCAGGTCCGAGACACCGGAATGCCGAGCACCGCGAGTACATCCCGCACATTGCGCTCCGCCCGTTCATACGCCCGGTCGAGCGCCTTCTGCAGGCCTGCAGACTGAGCGCCGCCTTCGGCGATGGTCTTGATCATCTGCTCATAGGTTCCGTCGCCGCCCTCGCGCTCGATGCGCAGGCGGACCAGGGCCCGAATGCCTTGCTTGATGACCTCTGGCTTGAGCTGTTCCATCGCGGCCTCGTCGTTTCCCGGATCAGGGAACACCTGTCGATGCGCAGATTGGCAAGGTGTCGCAATCCCGCGCCCTCAGGTCAATGCGTGACGGACCAGTCCGCGGTCACGTCTGCCACAATCCTATTGCCGGAACCGCGTGAACATGTTGATCCCGTCCGCCAGGGAACGCTGCTGGCGCTCACCCGCCGGGACGCCTGGTGCCTCTGCCGGCGTTTCGACCCGGGTCGTGTTGGCCGGTCGCTGCTGGCCGCTCGGGAACCTCCGCACTTCGCGCCGCGTCCCGTCCTGCCAAATCTCATACTCGATCAGGATTTTTGGATCGGCAGGATCGGGGAGGGTGATCGACAGGCCGCCGCTTCGCGCCCGGACCGTGCTTGCGTCGAGCGGCACCGCCGGGGGCTCAGGAATGGTCGCGATGGACACCGCAACGGCCACCGCCGCGATGCCGCCTGCTGCGCCGACAAGCATCCCGGTGAGTTTGGACGAGGCGCTTGCCGAACGCCGTCTGCGATGCGTCAGCAATGCGAGGCTGTCGGCTTCATCCTTGGCCAGGATGGCCTCAGCCGCTGCAATCCACTCGCCCCGCTGCTCAGGCGTTGCCTTGAAGATCTCGACATTGTAGAGCCGCCAGAACTCGGTGTCCTTGCTCATCACCGTTTTCAGGTACTCGATGCGATCGAGCCTCGGTGCGACGAAGGCGCGAACCAGCACCGCGCCACCACGAAGGGTCTCGATAACGACGCGGACAGCGTGGAAACGCTGCCTGCCGGACCACTCGTCCTCGAAGTCCTCGACGGCGACCCACTGCCCCGAGGCAAAGCCGGGCAGGCCGTCCGGCAACCGGACCACGAGCAGGTGCCGGTCCTCGCCGATGCTTTCGGTGTCCATGACCGATCCTCGCATGCAGTACAGTGTACAAGATCGTACCCTAGGCGCTAAATCTGAAGCGACCCTTAGCGCGGCGGCGCTTGAGCTGAAGGTTTTCATGGCTGACGAGGCGCTCACACTGTCCAGCGGCGATCTCAGCGCCGCTGTCCGGCCCCTCGGGGCGGAACTCGTTTCGCTGCGGCTTCGCGACCACGAGATCATCTGGCAGGCCGGTCCCGCCTGGCCCCGACACTCGCCCCTGCTGTTTCCCGTTGTCGGGCGGCTCAAAGGCGATACCTACCGGCATGCGGGACGCATGTTTGGTCTGCCGAAGCACGGTTTTGCGCGCGACATGCGGTTCGCCGCTGCGAGGCTCGGGCTTGACCGCGTCCGCTTCACGCTGGCCGACGACCCTGCGACCCGTGCGGCCTATCCGTTCCGCTTCCGACTGACCCTCACCTACACGCTCCATCCCGACCGCCTCGCAGTCGACTATGCCGTCGCCAACACTGGCGACGAGCCGATGCCGTTCTCGATCGGCGCCCACCCGGCGCTGTGCTGGCCGATCCGCGCGGACAAGACGGATCACTGGGTGCGATTCGACGCCGACGAGACCGCACCCGTCCGCCGGATCGAGGATGGTCTGCTGGGCCCCGACCGCGAAAGCCCCGTCAGGGGACGACTGCTCGCCCTCGACGAGTCGCTGTTTGCCGCCGACGCGCTCATCTTCACCCGGATAGCCTCGCACGGCTTGGAGTTTGGCGTGGGGATTGAGCCCTGTGTCCGAGTGGCGTGGGAGGGCTTTCGCCATCTTGGCCTGTGGTCGCGGCCCGGCGGCGACTTCCTCTGCGTCGAGCCGTGGCACGGCTATGATTCAAGCCCGGAGGACCCGGACGAACTCGCCGCCAAGCCGGGCATCATCATGCTGGAGCCTGGCGACGTGTCCCGCTTCGCGCTGATGATCTCGCCGTGCGCGGGTCTATCGCGCTGAAGCACCTTCGCGCTAGCGCTCGGGTATCATGCCGGCAGGTGGATACCGGTTGGCTGACGAAGATGATGCCGCAGCAGACAGCGAGAGCGGACGACCTGATGCAAGCAGGCCTCATTCGCTCTAGAAGCTGAACGCTACCTTGGCGCGCACCTGGGATCGCTCGAAATTGTCGAGGTCGACCGTGCGGTCGGGACGGCCGCGGGCATGGCCGGTGAGCTGCGGCGTGACGGCCAGATTGGCGCTCACCGTCTCGTTGATCTTCCACAGCACGTTCGGGCCGGCATAGAGCGCGCGGCCAATCTGCTGGTTGAGGAACGTGCCGTTGAACGCTGACAGACTGCGGATTTCCGCACCCACGAACACGCTGCCCAGCGACAGTGAAATCGCCGCCGAAAGGGTTGCGGCCGAACCCCGCTGCCACGCGGCACCCGGCTCGCGGGCGCGCTGGACGCCCGCCAGCCAGCTGGCATTTGCGGCGATGAACAGCCGGTCGGCAATCAACGGCATGTCGACAAAAAGCTTTTGCTCGGACGCGAATCCCTCTGCCCGCGCCCCCGTGGTGCCATCATGGCGTATCCACCCAGGCTCGACTGACAGCGTGACGGCCACCGGAAAGGCATTGGTCCGCCGCAGCACGCGCACGGCCACCTCGCCGGACAATCCCGCGAAGGCAGTCACGCGCCGGTCCACGTCGATTCCGTCGACGCGGGCAATTCGATGGGCCAGACCGAAGGCAGACCCAGCGATCCAGACATCGTCGGTGAGTGTGCGGCTGACTTCGAGCTTGCCGATGCTCGACGTGAAGCGACCGCTGCCCTTGCCGGACAGGGTCGTCGTCTCTAGCGCGACCCCGGTGTCACCGGCCTTGCCAAGTCCTGTGGGGGAGGTGAACCCGAAGATCGAATCGTCGGGAACACCGGTTGGCGCCGGCGCCTGTGCGGCAGCCGAAGTGGCCGAGGCCACCAGCACCAGCATGGCCCGCACGACGGCACGCCACGGTTCACCCCTCATATCCCGATCCTCAAGTCGCCTCGTCTGTCCATGCCGGGCAGCGATAACGGCAGCGTGACGCAACGGCAAGCAAGCAGGCGACAGCGCAAATCGTTCCGCGCCATGGCCCCATTGGTGTAGGAAGAC
>JBMOJG010000301.1:0-4873 GCA_049316925.1 Alsobacter sp.
TGCGGGCCGTCTCCGACAGCCGCCAGCGCTCGAACAGCAGCACCACCGGCAGCGAGATCACCAGCGGGATGATCAGGTAGAACAGCCGCCACACCAGCAGGGCGGCAAACACCGCCGGCGCCGGCATGCCCGGCATGATGGCGAGGAACACTGCCTCCATCACGCCGACCCCGCCCGGCACCTGCGACAGCAGCCCGGCGGAAAACGACATCAGGAACGCGCCGAGCACGATGAAGAAGCCCGGATTGCCCTGCTCGGGCAGCGCGAAATAGATGATGCCGGCGGCGCCCAGAAGCTCGAGCGGAGCCGCCAGATACTGGCGCGCCACCACCGGCAGGCGCGGATAGACCAGTTCGAACCCGCCGATCTTCATCGGCTTGAAATGCAGCCAGGCACCGATCGTGTAGATCGCGCAGAAGGCCAGCATGGCAAAGCCGATGATCCGCGCCACGCCCTCGCTGACGGCGAAGTAGGGCGACAGCGAGGTCAGCGGCTTGAGGATGTGCGGCTCGCCCACCAGCACCAGCCCGAGCAGCAGGATCGTGCCGAACCCGAAGGTGAACGAGCACAGTGCGACCAGCACCGCGACCTCGGCGGCGGTCAGCCCCTTCGCCGTGTAGGCGCGGTAGCGCACCATGCCGCCGGAGAACACCGACGCGCCGATATTGTGCGACAGCGCGTAGGTCACGAACGAGCAGGTGGAGATGTAGAACCAGGAAATGCCCTTTTCCTTGTTCAGGTGGATGAGGGCGATCCGGTCGTACCAGGCGAGCGCCGCATAGGCGACGAGCGTCGACAGACCGGCCAACAAATAGGCATGTGGCGGGATCGCCGCGAGCTTCTGGCCGATCACACCCGCGATGATGCCGATGTTCTGGAGCAGCGAGCCGGCCTCGAGCTTCGCACCGACCACGGCGTCAACCGCCGCCTCGGCTTTCAGCTTCTTGTAGAGCAGATCGACCGACCATACGACGGCCACCAGCCCGATGACGGGCCACACAAAGTCCATAATACGCTTCATGCCAGTCGGACTTGCGTCCGCCCCCTGCCGGCCTCATGTTGCAGCGCATCACTGCACCACGGCAACCGGAACCGCAAGCAGGAACGCTTTCACACGACTGACGCGTGATTCAGCCCCCCTGCCCGATCGGCCGCGATCTACTTGCCGCGCGCCTTCAGCCAGGCCTTCATCGATGCGATCTCGGCGGTCTGTGACCGGATCACCTCCTCGGCCAGCTTCCGCGTTTCCGGATCCTTGCCGTGCGCCAGCACCACCTTCGCCATCGCGATGGCCCCCTCGTGGTGGGGGATCATGCCGCGCACGAAATCGACATCCGCGTCGCCCGAATAGCGAATCGCCATGTCGGCATGCATGCGCGCATTGGCGGCCTCGAAGCCGGCCGTCGACGGAGCCTTGCCGGCCGTCGCTGTGGCCGGGGCGGCGCCGTGGCCGGAATGCCCTTGCTGCGCCAGCGCGGTGCAGGACAGGCCCGTCACAAGGGCGGCAGCGATCAGGATGGTGCGCATGGCGGTCCTCACGAGTTGGCCGTTCCTGATGGCTGCCCGGTGTGGCTGCAACAAGGCCGCGGGCGTCGGGACCCGCGCGCAATGCCCTTCTCCACGGTATCGATATTAGGAATATTATCTTTACACGCACGGCGACTCGTGCCAGTGTCCACCCGCTTCGCATCGGCCGGCACCGCCTTCGGGCGGGTCCGGCGGGGCTTCGGCGCCGTCACGCCGGGGGATGCGGAGGCGATGGCGCGGATGGGGATGACGAGCCCGCCCGCGGCCGCGCCACAGCCTGCGCGACACGTCGCGCGCGGACCGCAGGAGCCCCGCTGGCTCCGGGCCCGTCCCGTCCCGGTCCCGATCCCGACCTCGGGGTCGCGGTCCCCTGCGGTCCGCGCCGCTCCGGCGCCCCGTCTGTCCCCCGGGCCGCAAGGCTGCGGGGTTGCAGCCGCGCGCTGGCCGGTCGACGCGCCAGCCCTTAGGCTTGGCTGACGCGCCCTGCGCCGACAGGGCCCTCCAGTCAGGAGACACTGCGCCGTGACGCTGCCCGACGGCTACACCGACGTTCCGCCCGGCAAGATCGCCGCGGTTGTGACCTATCTTGAGATGCGCGCAAAAGTCGCATCCCGGCCCACGCCCGCCACCGGGCTGTCGCTGCGGCGTCTGGGGCCAGACGATGCCCTGGACTACCTCGCCGTGTATCGGCGCATCGGCGAGCGCTGGATGTGGTTCTCGCGCCTCGCTGCCACGCCTGACGCGGTCGCCGCGGTGCTCGCCCGCCAGCAGATCCTGGCCTTCACGCTCCAGGACGGCGGCAACGCCATCGGCCTTCTTGAACTCGAGGAGCAGGGCGACGAGACGGAAATCGTCTATTTCGGCCTCGTCGACGCGGCGGTGGGCGGCGGCGCCGGCCGCTGGCTGATGAACGCGGCGGTGGAGATGGCCTTCGCCCGTCCGATCCGGCGGCTGTGGCTGCACACCTGCACGCTCGACCATCCGGCCGCCCCGGCCTTCTATCGCCGCTCGGGCTTCGCACCCTACCGGCTGGCCATCGAGCTTGCCGACGATCCGCGCCTTGCCGGGCTGCTGCCGCCAGACAGCTTTCCCGATATTCCCCTCACGCGCCCCTGACTGGGTGTCGAACGGCGCGACCTCGCCCCGGCGCGGCGCGCCAGGGCCTCGTCCCGTCCGTGCGGTCGATCAGGCCCGCGCGAAATTCGCCCGCAGGCCAAGCCCGATGCGGTCCATCTCGGCCTGTTCGCGCACCGTGTCGGCGACGCGTTCGCGGGCCTGCTCGCGGTCGTCCAGGATCTCGAATTTCTTCAGCTCCTGGAACGCATCCTCGAGCTCCCGGCGGGCGTCCTCGAGCTGTCCCTTGAGCTCGTCGGCGGAACGAACCAGGTTCTCCCGGCGCTGCATGGCAGCGCGCGCATAGGTCGGGTAGGCGAAATGCGCCTTGTCGGAGATTCCGGCGCGCTGTTCCTCGATCGCGATCTCGCGTTCGAGGTCGGCGGCCATCCGTCCGAAATCGGCGATCATCATTTCGATCTGCGCCACCCTGCGACGCTTCTCGTCGACCTGGAAGCGCTTCAGCCGCATGACGGTATCACGCGATTTCATCGTGTTCGACTCACACTGCGGAGGCCGGTCGGGACGGCCTGCGATGGACGGGTCACCTGGCCTCAGACGCTGGCCATGATCTCCGCGAGACGGTGATAACCATCGCGCAGTGAGGTTGCTTCTTCCTTACCTTGACGCAAGAAAGCGTCGATCAGGGGTTGCAATCTGATCGCCTCGTCCACTTCGGCCGAGGAGCCGGCCCGGTAGGCCCCCAGCCGGATCAGCTCTTCCATGTCCGAATAGGTCGCCAGCACCGCCCGCGCCCGCTGCACCACCGGCCAGAACGCCGGGTCGCACGACCGCGGCATGGTGCGCGACACTGACTTCAGCACATTGACCGCCGGATAGCGCCCGCGCTCTGCGATGCCGCGCTCCATCACGATATGGCCGTCGAGGATGCCCCGCACGGCGTCGGCCACCGGTTCGTTGTGGTCGTCGCCGTCGACCAGCACCGTGAACAGGCCGGTGATGCTGCCCTGCCCCGTCCCCGGGCCAGCCCGCTCCAGCAGCCGCGGCAGCTCGGTGAACACGGTCGGCGTATAGCCCTTCGTCGTCGGCGGCTCGCCGGCCGCCAGCCCGATCTCGCGCTGCGCCATGGCGAAACGGGTGACGCTGTCGATCATGCACAGCACGTCGGCGCCGTCGTCGCGGAACTTCTCGGCCAGCGCCAGCGTCAGGAATGCCGCCTGCTTGCGCATCAGCGCCGGCTCGTCGGAGGTCGCCACCACGACGATCGACCGTGCCAGCCCATCCTCGCGCAGATCCTCCTGCAGGAACTCCTGCACCTCGCGGCCGCGTTCGCCGACGAGGCCGATGATCGCCACGTCGGATGCGGCGTTGCGCGCAAGCATCGACAGCAGCACCGATTTGCCGACGCCCGAGCCGGCAAAGATGCCCATGCGCTGGCCGCGGCAACAGGTCGCAAAGGTGTTCAGCACGCGCACGCCAAGGTCGAGCGGCTCGCCGACGCGCTGGCGCGCATGCGCCGGCGGCGGATCGGCGCGGTAGTGCACCAGCTCGTGCCCGGCCGGCAGCGGCCCCTTGCCGTCCACCGGCTCACCCACCGCATTGACGACGCGTCCGAGCCAGCCACGGCTGGGCCGCACGCCGCCAGGCGCACTGCGCACGATGGCGCGGCTGCCGCGCCGCAGCCCCTCGACCGTCCCGAACGGCATCACCAGCGCGGCGTGGCCGGAAAAGCCCACGACCTCGCTCGCCACGAAGCGCCCCGGAGAAACCTCGATGTCGACGAGCCCTCCCACATGCATGCGCGACAGCGGCCCGGCGATCTCGATCATCAGGCCGCGCACGCTGGCGACGCGCCCATAGGTGATCGTCTCGTCCAGATCGCCCAGATCGGCGCGGACGCTGTCGAGTCGCGAGCGTTTGTCGTGGGTCATCTGCGCGGCCGTAACGATTCGTTTACGCCTCTCGTTAACAATGCACGGATGGTTCTTGTGTGTCGCCTCCGTCGCGGGCCAGCCGGCGGCAGAGGCGAGTCGCGAGAATCAGTTGCAGAACTTCGCTAATGTGGAACATGAGCAGCAGAACTGTTCGATTCAGGAGCGCAGGCAACATATTGGAACGATTCGTGAAGATCGGAACCAATGACGCTTGCGGATCAGAATCAGGGTTTGTTAACCATTGTTCTGTAGTGTTTCGAGTCGAGAACGAGCGGATGTCCGGCCGGATGTCCGATGGCCTCTGCCGGGTCCCGCCGGCTGATGCTGGGGTCGCGGAC
>JBMOJG010000302.1:0-4850 GCA_049316925.1 Alsobacter sp.
TGCCGATGCCGGCGCGTTCCCTGCCTATTTGACAGTCCGACGACGCTCGACTATGCAAACTGCCACGCGGGCCTGATGGCCCGCGTTCCATTTGACGCACCCGTGGCCCGTCGCATCCGCACGCGGCAGGCCTGTCGTCCGGTTCACCGGAAGAGGAGGGCGCGTTCCTCGACAACACTCGCTCGACGAGAGGAACCGCGATGACGAAGCGCGCAGAAGCGAAGTACAAGATCGACCGACGCCTTGGCCAGAACATCTGGGGCCGCCCCAAGAGCCCGGTCAACCGTCGTGAATACGGTCCCGGCCAGCATGGACAGCGCCGCAAGGGCAAGATGTCCGACTTCGGCACGCAGCTGCGCGCCAAGCAGAAGCTGAAAGGCTATTACGGCAACATCTCCGAGAAGCAATTCCGGCGCTACTATCAGGAGGCGATCCGGCTGAAGGGCGACTCGGGGGAGAACCTGATCGGCTTGCTGGAGCGTCGTCTCGACGCAGTTGTCTACCGCGCCAAGTTCGTCGCCACCCCGTTTGCCGCCCGCCAGTTCGTCAACCATGGCCACATCCGGGTGAACGGGAAGCGCGTCAACATCGCCAGCTACCAGGTGAAGCCGGGTGACGTTGTTGAGGTCAAGGACGCCTCCAAGCAGCTCGCCATCGTCCTCGAGGCCTCACAACTCGCCGAGCGCGACGTGCCGGAATACATCGAGGCGGACCACACGAAGATGACCGCCAAGTTCACCCGCACGCCGACGCTGGCCGAAGTGCCGTATGCGGTGCAGATGGAGCCGAACCTGGTCGTCGAGTTCTACTCGCGCTGATCCAGAGGCGCTCATGCCTTGCTGAGCCAGGGGCTGCCCGCAAGGGCAGCCCTTTTTGCGTTGGCCCAAGCCTGCGCGGGCAGTCCCGCTCCGCGAGACCGAGGGCGGTTCCGGCATTCCTCCTGCACCTCGCGATGGTCTCCTCTCCGCGGCCGGCGATGCTGAGGCCGCCGACACCGTGACGAGCCCTTAAGTTTCGTCTGGTAAGTCGTCGGGGCCCTCATGAGGCTTGTGCCCCTTGCGCTTCCTGCTCGCCTGCCTCCTCACCACCTCGGCCCTGATCGCGCCGACCCTCCCGGGTCAGGCCGCGACGGAGGACGAGTGCAGACCCCAGGTCCTGCGGATGCGGACGCTGGCCGTCCGCTACAAGAGCGTTGCTGCGGACCTCCGGCAAACGCGCGGCGATCTGATCCAGGCCACCACCGAAGAGGCCTGGATGAAAGCCCAGCGGCGGTTCACGATGCTGATCCGTGACGCTCGCGACCAGCGCAGCACGATCCTGACGCTCTATCGTGATCTGGTCGAACGGGATTGCCATCCCTACACGGATGACGGCTACCGGCAGACCGCCAACGAATTCCAGCGGTCTGCAGCCGACGAGAACGGGCTTCTGGCGAACCGCTCCCCCGTCCGGGTTGCCCCGCCCTGACGCCGGCGCGTCGCCGTGCTATACCCGATTCATGCCGGGAACCCTGCCCATGCGCGTATTGCTGATCGAAGACGACGCCGACATGGCGGGATACATCGCGCAGAGTCTGCATGATCTCGGCCATGCCACATCGGTCGCGGGCGACGGCCGCGTCGGCCTTGACCTGGCGTCGCGCGAGACCTTCGACGTGGTCATCGTCGACCGCATGCTTCCGGGGCTGGACGGGGTGAGCGTCGTGCGCACGCTGCGGGGCCGGGACATGTCGGTGCCGGTGCTGTTCCTGACGACCATGGACGGCATCGACGACCGCGTGGCGGGGCTGGAGGCCGGCGGCGACGACTATCTGGTCAAGCCCTTCGCCATGCCGGAGCTGGCGGCGCGTATCAATGCGCTGGGCCGCCGCGGCCGGCTCAGCGTGCAGGACACCGTGCTGCGCGTTGCCGATCTGGAGATGGACCTGGTGAAGCGCACCGTGCTGCGCAAGGGCCAGCGGGTCGAGCTGCAGCCGCGCGAGTTCCAGCTCCTCGAATATCTGGTGCGGCATGCCGGGCAGGTGGTGACCCGCACGATGCTGCTCGAGAATGTCTGGGACTTCCATTTCGATCCGCAGACCAACATCGTCGAGACCCACATCAGCCGCCTGCGCAGCAAGGTCGACCGCGACTTCAGCGATCCGCTGATCCACACGGTGCGCGGCACGGGGTATGTTCTGCGTGATCCTGTCTAGGTTCGCCCGTACTGCCACGTTCAGGCTGGCCCTGGTCTACGCCGTCAT
This sequence comes from Alsobacter sp., assembly GCA_049316925.1. Taxonomy (GTDB): domain Bacteria; phylum Pseudomonadota; class Alphaproteobacteria; order Rhizobiales; family Beijerinckiaceae; genus Alsobacter. Next base: position 2,243 of record JBMOJG010000302.1, read on the forward strand.
CTTTGGCATCTCGTCGCTCCTGCTGTTCGGCTTCCTGTACTGGCGGATCTCGGTCTACGGGCTGGAGCAGCTTCGCGGCGCCATCGACCTAGAAATGTCCGTCCTCATCGAGGAGGGGCGGCGCAGTGGCATCGAGCGCCTGCGCGAGGAGGTGGATCGGCTCGGCGGATCGGCCGAATCCCGCTCGAACTACTATCTGCTGCAGGATCCTGGCGGCCGGGCCGTTGCCGGGAACCTGCCCGGGATGACGCCGCGCAGCGGATTGTTCGAGTTCACCATCGTGTCGCCCGCCACAACCACGATACGATCCGGCAGCGGCGGCCTCAGCCTGTTTCGCGGCTCGGTCCTGGCCGACGGGCACTTTCTCGCCATCGGCAGGACCTTGTCCGAGCTCGATGATTTGAACCGCCTCGTGCTGCGGGCGCTGCTGGCTGCCGTGCTGGTGACGGCTGTTCTGGCCCTGAGCGGTGGTTTGCTGTTGGGCAGGGGTGTGCTTCACCGCATCGACACCATCGCGCAGACCAGCGCCCAGATCGTCGACGGGCAGATGGATGTGCGTGTGCCGGTGCTGGGCACCGGCGACGAGCTCGACCGGCTGGCCAGCAACCTCAACCTCATGCTGGACCGAATCCAGCAGCTGATGGAGGGCGTCCGGCAGGTGTCTAACGATATCGCCCACGACCTCCGGACGCCGTTGGCGCGGCTGCGCCAGCGGCTCGAGCGCCTGAGCCTGGGAGGCACCGGAACGGCGGGACGGGAGGAGCTGGAGGCGGCGCTGGCCGAGATCGACGGGATCCTGGCGACGTTCTCGGCCCTGCTGCGCATCGCCCAGATCGAATCCGGCTCGCGCCGCAGCGGCTTCCGCACGGTCGACCTGAGCGAGCTGTTCGGGCGTCTGGCAGAGGCCTACGCGCCCGTCGCCGAGGACCGTGGACAGCAGTTTTCCGCCGCGCTCGAGCCGGGTGTGACCCATACCGGCGACCGCGAACTGCTGACCCAGATGGTCGCCAACCTCGTGGAAAACGCCATTCGGCACGCGCCCGAAGGGGCGGCGGTTGCCATGCGCCTGCGGCGCGGGGAGGGGGGACGGCCCGAAGCCGAGATCGCCGACAATGGGCCGGGCATTCCGAAGGCCGAGACAGCCAATGTGTTTCGACGGTTCTACCGGCTGGAGCGCAACCGGACCACGACCGGCAACGGACTTGGCCTGCCACTCGTGGCCGCGGTCGCAGAGCTCCACGGCATCCGCCTGGAGCTCGGCGACAATCATCCGGGTCTGATCATGACCCTGCGGTTCTAGAGGGCCCGACCTGAGTCAATCAGGTCGGACGCTCCAGGTTTTTGATTTGGCATCATCTTTGTCCGCCGACCGAGGTCCATTTGGCGGGCTGATGCTCCTTGCCTCAGGCACCGGCGGCGACCGCCAGCTCCTCGCTATCGCCGCGCGGCCTGTCGACCGCCAGGTTCTCGCCGGTGACGAGGAAGTACACCGTCTCGGCGATGTTGGTGGCATGATCGCCGATGCGCTCGATGTTCTTGGCGCTGAACAGCAGCTGCGTGCAGAAGCCGATATTGCGCGGATCTTCCATCATGTAGGTGAGCAGCTCGCGAAAAAGCGAGTTGTAGAGGTTGTCGATCTCGCCGTCGCGCTGCCACACGGAGAGCGCCGCCATGGCGTCGCGCGCCGTGTAGGAATCGATCACGGTCTTGAACTGCTGCAGGGCCAGCATGGTGATGCCGTTGAGGCCGACGAGCAGCTTCTGCGGCGGGAAGTTGTTCTCCATGGCCAGGATGCGCTTGGCCATGTTCTTGACGAGGTCGCCGACCCGCTCGAGGTCGTTGGCGATGCGGATCGTGGCGATCACGTCGCGCAGGTCCACCGCCATGGGCTGGCGGCGGGCAATGGTGAGGATGGCCGTTTCCTCGATCTCGCGCTGCAGCATGTCGAGGCGCTGGTCGGTGGCGACGATCTTCTGGGCGAGGCGGGTGTCCTGCCGGGCCAGCGCCTCGACCGCGTCGGACAGCATGCGCTCGGCGATGCCGCCCATTTCCGCGATCGTGCGCTGGAGATCCTTCAGTTCCGCGTCGAAGGCCGACACAGTGTGATCGGTCATGCTGTTCTCCTGCGTCGTGCGCCCGGTCAACCGAAGCGGCCCGTGATGTAGTCCTGCGTCTGCTGCTGCTTCGGCGAGGTGAAGATCCGCGACGTCTCGCCGTATTCGATCAGCTCGCCGAGATACATGAAGGCCGTGTAGTCGGAGACACGGGCGGCCTGCTGCATGTTGTGGGTCACGATGGCGATCGTGTAACGGGTCTTGAGCTCGTCGATCAGCTCCTCGACCTTGGCGGTCGAGATCGGGTCGAGCGCGGAGCAGGGCTCGTCGAACAGGATCACGTCGGGCTTCACCGCCACCGAGCGGGCGATGCACAGGCGCTGCTGCTGGCCGCCCGAGAGCGACAGGCCGCTGGCGTTGAGCTTGTCCTTGACCTCTTCCCACAGGGCGGCGCCGCGCAGCGCGGTCTCGACCCGGCCGTCCATCTCCGACTTCGGCAGGTCCTCATAGAGGCGGATACCGAACGCGATGTTGTCGTAGATCGACATCGGGAA
>JBMOJG010000303.1:0-4828 GCA_049316925.1 Alsobacter sp.
CTGGTGCCGTTCTCGATCCCGTCCGACGGGGCGAACAGGAAAGTCTTGCGCTGCGGCGGCTCGCCCGGCTTCGCCCGGCCCATGCTGCGCTCGCCCAGCAGGCCGGCGCGCTCGCGCAGATAGCCGGGGTCGATGAGCCCGGCCACCGGCACGGACACGAAGGCCGGGTCAGCCAGATAGAGATTGCGGTCGGCAAACGCCAGCCGGCCTGCCTCCGACAGCCAGTGCACGGCCTCCGGTCCGGGGGCGAGGCGCGGCATCGGACGCGTCTCCAGGATCCCGAGGATCTGCTGCACGGCGACGGCGCCCGAGCTCGGCGGACCCATGCCGCACAGCGTGAAGGCGCGGTAGCGGCCGCAGACCGGCTCGCGCTCGACGACGCGGTAGCCGGCGAGGTCAGCCAGCGTCATGTCGCCGGGATTGCCCGCATGGCCGGTGACGGCAGCGACGATCCCCTCCGCGATTGGGCCCGCATAGAAGGCGTCTGCCCCGCGGGTGGCCAGGGTCCGGAAGGTCTGGGCCAGCGCCGGGTTGCGCAGCGTTACGCCAACAGTGAGGGGCTGTCCGGCCGCGTCGTAGAACACGCCGCGCGCCCGCGGATCGGCGGGCAGCGCCTTCTCCTGTGCCAGCAGCCCGGCAAGCCGGGGCGACACGGGGAAGCCGTCCTCCGCCAGGGTGATGGCAGGTCCGAACAGCGTCGCCCAGGGCAGCCGGCCCCAGCGAGCATGGGAGTCGGCCAGTAACTTCAGCGTCCCCGGGACGCCGACCGAACGTCCGCCGACCACCGCGTCCATGAACGCCATCGGTGTGCCGTCGGCCTTGAGGAACCGCTCCGGCCGGGCGGCCGCGGGCGCCGTCTCACGCCCGTCCAGTGTGATGACCCGGCGCGAGGCCTGGTCCCAGTGCACCATGAAGGCGCCGCCGCCGATGCCCGAGCTCTGCGGCTCGACCACGTTGAGCACGAGCTGCACCGCAATGGCGGCGTCGACGGCGCTGCCGCCGATCCGCAGCATCTCGCGCCCGGCTGCCGCCGCCAGCGGATTGGCCGCCGCCACCATGTAGCGCGTCGCCTCGCCGCGGGTCTTCGCGGCGCGGCCGGTGGCACCCTCTGGCGCCGGCGCGAGTACCGTCGGCGGCGCTGTCTGGGCGATCGACGGTGCGGCGGATACGACAGCAAGGGCGGCGGCAAGCAGGCGAAGCAGATGCGACATGCAGGGATCCCGGGCTCAGGTGCACCGCTGCCAAATCAGGCGGCGGCGATCACCTCGATCTCGACCTTGCAATCCTGCGCGAAGATGTCGGCAAACACCACCGTGAGGGCAGGGGCATGGCTGCCGGCAGCTCACACCGAGTGGCGCCGTTGACGCGTCGGCGGCGGCGATGGCGATCCTGCGCCTCTCAGGCGGCCTTCTGCAGCGCCTCGTCGGCCGTCAGCGCGGTCTCGGGCGTGCCGGACACGATCAGCTGCAGCACCTCGTGCTCGTTGGTCGCCCGGACGTAGCGGTCGCCGACATTCTCGCCGCGCTTCAGCACCATCACCCGGTCGCCGACCTCGAAGATGTCGGTCAGCCGGTGCGAGATGATGATCTGGGCGACGCCCTGCTTCTTCAGCTCGGCCATCGTCTCCAGCAGGCGCTCGGTGGCCATCACCGACAGGTTGGCGGTGGGTTCGTCGAAGATCACCACGCGGGGATTGAACGAGATCGCACGGGCGATGGCGACCGACTGCTGCCGTCCGCCCGACAGGCTTTCGACCTTCTGGAACACCGAGTTGACGTCCACCTTGAGGCGCTTCAGTACCGCCTGCGCCTCCTCATACATGCGCGGCCGGTCGACAAAGACGCCGAACCGCCGCGGCCAGCGGCCGAGGAAGATGTTCTGGCCGATGTCCATGTTCCCGCACAGCGCGAAGTCCTGGTAGATCATCTCGATGCCGGCATCGCGGCTTTCCTGCGGGCTGCCGAAGCGCGTCGGCTTGCCGTCGACGAGCAAATCGCCGCCGTCGCGCTGGTAGGCGCCGGTCATCACCTTCATCAGCGTCGACTTGCCGGCCGAGTTGTCGCCGACGAGGCCGAGGATCTCGCCGGGCGCCAGCCGGAAATTGACGTTGCGCAGGGCATGCACGGCGCCGAAATGCTTCTGGATGCCGCGCATCTCGATGATCGGGGTGCTCACGGGCTGGCTCCCTGGCTGCGGCGGCCAAACAGGCGGCCGAGGATGTTTTCCTGGCGGATCCAGATGTCGCCGATGACGGCGCCGATCAGGATCAGGCCGATGAAGACGTTCATCCAGTGCTGCGGCATCACGAATGACGCGCCGCTGGGCAGGATGATCTGCAGCGACAGCAGCGACCGGATCAGCGTGATCGCGGCGGCGCCTGCGAGCGCGCCGAGGATCGTGCCGTAGCCGCCGAAGATAGAGCCGCCGCCGATGATCACCGCCGCGATGCCGTCGAGCTCGCGCAGCTGGCCCGCCGAAGGGTTGAACGAGCGGAAATAGGCCACGTAGATGACGCCGGCCAGCGCCGCGCAGAAGGCCGAGAACACCAGCGCGCCCATGCGCACAGCGCCGGTGTTGATGCCGGCATAGCGCGCCGCCCGTTCATTGCCGCCGACGGCGTAGACCATCTGGCCCCACGCGGTCTTGCCCAGCACGATCCCGGCCGCCAGCGCCAGCACGCCGAGGAACAGTGTCTGCACGCTCACCGCCATGGCGAAGGCCTGCAGCCAGCCGCCGGTCGGCGCCATGCCGAAGGCGGCCAGCACCTCCTGCAGGTTGCGTCCGATCAGGTTGAAGCTTTCGGGAAAGCCCGACAGCTGACGCCCCGCCACCAGCCAGGCACCGATGCCGCGCGCCACGTAGAAGGTGCCGAGCGTCGCCACGAAGGCCGGCAGCCCGAACCGCACCGTCAGCGCGCCGTTGATCACGCCGCATAGCGTGCCGGCCGCCAGCGCCGCCAGGATCGCGACGCCGGGGCTCGCGCCCATCTCCTTCATCATGAAGGCGGCGACGGCGCCCGACAGCGCCAGCACCGAGCCGACCGACAGGTCGACATCGCCATTGGCGATCACATAGGTGAGGCCGAGGCTGATGATGGCGATCTCGGTGAAGGCCAGCAGCAGCGTGAAGGAGTTGTCGAGCGAGCCCCAGAAATCCGGCCGCAGCGCCAGCCCGGCCACCCACAGGGCGACGGCCAGCATGATGGCGGCCGCATCGCGCCGCGCCAGGAAGGCGCGCAGCCCGGTGGCGCCGACACCGCGCGCCTCCGATCCGCCGCCCCGCGTCTGCACGCCGACGATGGCCGCCTCGCCGCGGTCGGGCGCCGGCGGGGCCGGCTTGCCGGTGAGCCGCGCCCAGATCCGGGCGGCGCCGCCGCCCTTGATGGCCCAGGGCTCGATCAGCACCGCCCCCAGCAGGATCAGGCCGAGAAACGCCGGCACGGCGCCGGGCGGCAGCTGCGCGGTGCCCTGCACTTCCATCTTGATGCCGGCGACCTCGACGATGCGGATCGTCGGCACCCCCTCGCGCAGCACCTTGTCGATCAGCACCACCAGCGCGGCGCCCATGCAGGCGCCGATCACCCGGCCGCGGCCGCCGGCAATGGAGGCGCCGCCGACGATCACCGCCGCGATGACGATCAGCTCGGCGCCCTGGCCGTACTGGGAGGTGATGCCCTTGTCCTGCGCGACATTCATCAGCCCGGCCAGCGTCGCTGCCAGCGCCGAGAACAGATAGGCGCGCATCCGCACCCATTTGGCCGGAATGCCCGCATAGGAGGCGGCCTGCTCATTGCCGCCGACCGCGTAGGTCTCGTAGCCGGTGCGCGTCTTGGCGAGCAGCACGGCGCCCAGCACCGCCACCACCAGGAACACCAGGATCTGGTTGTTGAAGCCCAGCGCGTTGGTCTCGCCGATGGCGAAGAATAGCGGATCGCCCGCCGCCTTACGGTCGAACCCGATGGTCTTGCCGCCGGTGAGGCCCAGAACCAGCCCGCGGCCGATGAACAGCATGGTGAGCGTGGCGATGAAGGCCGGAACCTTCAACCGCGTCACCAGCACGCCGTTGACGAGACCGATGGCCGCCCCCGCCACCACGGCGGCAAGGATCGCCCACCCCACCGGCAGGTCGAAATGCGACGGCGCATACGCGATGGAAAAGACGGTGGCGACGAGCCCCAGGATCGAGCCGACCGACAGGTCGAGCTCCTTGTTGACGATCACGAAGGTCATGCCGACCGCCATCACGCCGAACCGCGCGGTGTCGCGCAGCACGGCCGAGAACGCGTCGGTGGTGCCGAAGAAGGCGGGGTTGATCCAGACGCCGACCAGGTAGAGAGCCACCATGAAGACCAGCAGCCCGACCTCCCAGCCGCCGACCATCTGCAGCGGCAGCCGGGTTGGGGTGGGCGGGGGCGAGGCGCTGGCGAGGCTGGTCATCGGATCCTTCGCAGGAGAGGGCGCGGTGGCCTCTCAGGGTGGCCTCGTGGCGGCCCGGGGCGCAGGCCACGGCCGACGCCGACCGTCAGGTCTGTCTCAATCGTTGCAAGCTTCCAGCCTGCAAGGAAGACGAGCAGGGACCGGCCGGCGTCACCGCCGGCCGGTCGATGGCGATCAGTTCTCGAAGCGCTTGCCGATCTTTTCGACGCTGTCCTTGGTGACGAGCTGCGCGCGGGTGTCGAGATTGGCCGCCGCGACGCCACGGTCGATCTGCAGGTAGAGCTGCGCCACCGGCCAGAAGCCCTGCAGGAAGGGCTGCTGCCCGAGCGAGCCGGTGCGCGCGCCGGTGCGGATCTGCTCCTGCTGCTTCGGCCCGAGGTCGAACCCGAAGG
>JBMOJG010000304.1:0-4827 GCA_049316925.1 Alsobacter sp.
AACGCTCGACCGCTTCCTGCTCGCCGACGGCCTCGGCGTCGGCTACGGCGCGCGCCCGAAGGCGGACGGCATCGATGCGGTCTATTTCGTGGCGCAGGAGAACTACCCCATCGAGTTTCTCGAGGTCGGCTATCCGGTCCGCCTGCGCGCCTATGGCGTCGTCGAGGACAGCGGCGGCGCGGGTCGGCAGCGCGGCGGCTGTGGCGTGGTGCGCGAGTACGAGATCCTGGCGGAGGAGGCCGTGATGGCGATCCGCATCGACTGCGTGACCAATCCGCCCTGGGGTATCGCCGGCGGCATGTCGGGCGGCCCAGGGCGTGCCGTTCTCAATCCAGGCACCCCGCAGGAGCGTGTCCTGGCTCCCCTGTCTGACGGCAACAGGCTCAAACGGGGTGACATCCTGCGGATCGAGACTGGCGGTGGCGGCGGCCATGGCCACCCTCACGATCGCGCCCCTGATGCCGTGCTGCAGGACGTTCTGGGCGGCTTCGTCAGCCGAGACGCCGCCGAGCGCCTCTATGGCGTCGCGATCGATGGCTTCGCGGTGAACGAGACGCGCACGGCATCACTGCGCGCAACGCGCTATCCGGCCAAGGCCTTCCACCGCAACGAGTATGTCGATGCCCTCGCCTGACGCCCGCTTCGTCGTCGCCGTCGACATCGGCGGGACTTTCACGGACATCGCGTTGCTCGATGCCGCCAACGGCCAGGTCTGGCGTGCCAAGACGCCGAGCGTGCCCGAGGATCCGTCACGCGCCTTCATGACCGGCGTCGAGCTCGCGCTCGCCCAGGCGGGTGCCAGCCATGCAGGCGTGGAACGTGTCCTGCACGGCACCACCGTCGCCACCAACATGATCCTGGAGGGCAAGGGTGCGCTCACCGCCCTCGTCACGACCCGCGGCTTCCGGCACGTGCTGGAGATCGGCCGACAGGACATCCCGCGCAAGGCAAACCTCTACGCATGGATCAAGCCCGACCGCCCGGTCCGCGCCTCGCGCGTGCTTGAGGTTACCGAACGGGTTGGCCCCGGCGGCATCGTGCTGGAGCCGCTCGACGAGGCGTCGGTCGCCGCGGCAGCCGAACACATCCGTCACCTCGGCGTCAGCGCGGTCGCGGTCTGCCTGCTGCATTCCTTCGCCAACCCCGAACACGAGTTGCGCGTCACCACCCTCCTGCGCGAGGCATTGCCCGGCATGGCCGTGACTGCGTCCGTCGACATCCTGCCGGTGGTGCGGGAGTATGAACGGTCACTGGCCACCGTGCTCAACGCCGCCGTGATGCCCGGCGTATCGACCTATGTGACCCGCCTGGAGGAGCGCCTTAAGGCCTCCGGGATCACGGCGCCGCTGCTCCTGATGCAGTCGAACGGCGGCGTCGCGGGATCGCGGACGATCCGCAGGGCTCCGGCGCTCACTGCCCTCTCCGGCCCGGCGGCCGGCGTCGTCGGCGCGCGCGACGTCGCGGCGGCCTGCGGCATCCGCGACCTGATCACCGTCGACATCGGCGGGACCAGCGCCGACATCTGCCTGATCAAGAACGGCGAGGTCGGTCTCACCCAGCGCGGTCAGGTCGGCGAATGGCCCCTGCCCCTGCCGATGCTCGACATGGTGACGATCGGCGCCGGCGGTGGCTCCATCGCGCGCATCGTCGACGGTGCCCTGCAGGTTGGCCCGATGAGCGCCGGTGCGCGCCCCGGCCCCGCCTGCTACGGCCATGGAGGGCAGGAGCCCACCGTGACGGACGCGCACGTCGCTCTCGGCACACTCCCCGACCGCCTTCTCGGCGGGCGCATGGCACTCGACGTCGATGCGGCGCGGCGGGCGATCCGGGACAAGGTCGCCGGTCCGCTCGGCATGTCCGTCGAGGATGCGGCGCGCGGCATCCTGGCCATCGTCGACAGCAATATGATGGGGGCGCTGCGAGTCGTCTCTGTCGAACGCGGGCACGACCCGCGCGACTTCACGCTGGTGCCGTTCGGCGGCGCGGGACCGCTGCATGGTTGCTCGCTCGCCGAACTGCTCGGGGCACCGCGCGTCATGATCCCGCCCGCTCCGGGCGTGCTCTGTGCGGACGGACTGCTGGCCGCCGACCTCAAGGCCGACTTCAGCCGCACGCTGCCCAAAGCCGGCCCGGTGGACGTAGGGATGATCGACTCCGTTTTCGCCGATCTGCGCCTGCAGGCGCAGGCCTGGTTCGAGGCCGAGGACGTGCCTGCCGTCGCACGCAGCACCGCCCTCGTCACCATGATGCGGTACAAGGGCCAGGGCGGGGAACTCGCCGTGCCGTGGTCACTCGATCGTACGGGAGCGGAAGCAGCCTTCAGTGCCATTCATGGCGAGCTTTTCGGCTTCACCCTTGAGGCACCCATCGAGGTCGTCACCCTGCGCGTTGAGGCGACAGGGCGAATGCCTTCTCCCGCTCGCGCCGCGGTTCCCGGTGGCACAGGCGGGCGTCCTTCCGGCCACCGCCGCGTCGTCGTCGATGCAACGAAGGCAACCGACGTGCCGGTCTACGACCGGGCCGCTCTTGGCGCCGGTGACCGGTTCGCCGGTCCGGCCATCGTCATGCAGCTCGATGCGACAAGCTACATAGCGCCCGGATGGAGCGGCGAGGTCCATGCCACCGGCGCGATCATCCTGAGCCGTGACGACTGAGCTGCAGGGTCCGTCCAGGCCACCGAACCGGAGGAAGCCATGAACGCCAGCGCGTCACCAGGAGCGAGCCCGGCGGGCCTCGACAAGGTCTTCGGCCACATCAGTGCGAATGAAGAGAGCTTCATCGCCCGCGTGATGGACTATGTCCGTCACCCGTCGATCAGCGCCCACAACATCGGCATCCGCGAGGTTGCGGCGATGCTCGTGGACATGCTCGGCGGCCTGGGGTTCGAGGCAGAGGCCATCGCCACGGCAAACCATCCAATGGTGCTGGCGCGCTGGCAGAAGAAGCCCGGCGCCCCCACAGTCCTGCTCTACGGCCACTACGACGTGCAGCCGCCGGATCCTCTCGAATTGTGGGTGAGTCCACCCTTCGAGCCGACGATCCGCGACGGCCGCATCTGGGCGCGCGGCATTGGTGACAACAAGGGCCAGCACTTTGCCCAGATCCTGGCGCTCGAATCACACCTCAAGGTGCATGGCGACCTGCCCTGCAACGTGATTTTCCTCCTCGAAGGCGAGGAAGAGATCGGCAGCCCGCACATCGCCGCGTTCGTCGAGCAGCACCGCGAGAAGCTCAAGGCCGACCTTGTCGTAACTGCCGACGGACCGCTGCACGAGTCGGGCACGCCAACCGTCACTTTCGGCGTGCGCGGCGTCGCATCCTTCGAGCTCCGCGCGAGGGGCGCCAAGCGCGACCTGCACTCGGGCAATTTCGGCGGAGTATCACCCAACCCGATCTGGACGCTCGTCCACCTGCTCGGAACGATGAAGAATGCGGCCGGCGAGATCACCATTGCGGGCTTCCACGACCGGATCGTCCCGCCTTCGGACCTCGCCCGCAAGGCGGCGGCTCTGCTGCCCATGGACGAGGCGACAGTCATGGCAGATCTCGCCTTGCAGCGCCTCGACGCCCCCGCCGACCGACCGGTCGCCGACCGGCTGATGTTTCACCCGACGCTGACCATCAACGGCCTGCATGGCGGCTATGGTGGGCCAGGATCCAAGACCGTGCTGCCCTGCGAGGCTTTCGCCAAGTGCGACGTCCGCCTGGTTGAGGCGATGACGCCGGCCGACGTGTTCGAGAAGGTGGCGGCGCATATACAGAAGCACGCGCCGGAGGTGGAATTCGTGCCCCTCAACGGCATGCTGCCATCGACGACGCCCATCGATTCACCGTTCGCCGAGCCAATCCGGCAAGCCATCGTCGACGCGCAGGGCATCGAGCCCCTGCTCTATCCGAGCGCCGGCGGCAGCCTGCCGGATTATGTGTTCACGAAGATCCTCGGCACGCCCGCCTTCGTCGTGCCCTACGCCAATGCCGACGAGGCCAATCATGCCCCGAACGAGAACCTGAAGCTCGATTGCTTCATCAACGGGATCCGAACCGGCGCAGCGCTGTTGAGCAGGCTCGGCCGGCTGCGCTGACGGCCGAGCAGCACACCGGCTGCCACAGCATGAGCCCATTGAGCGATACAACACCGAGACCAAGGGCCTAACCGAGATTGCCGGCATCTTCCCTAGCGAAACAGCCATCGCCAGGAGCGTCGGCGCCATCCTGCTCGAACAGAACGCCGTGTATGGACCACCCCCGCCTTGCAAGGTCGTTTCTGAACGGTTCTGGCGAAGCCAGCGCTTGCAGTCGTGTATCCGGCCTTGCAGCGCGGTACTTTCGACCGCAGGCCCTGATGGTTTTCGCGGATCGGCAGCCAGACAAATGGACGAACTCGAAGGTTCGCATCGTTTCTTGGGCTTTGGCCGATCCCGGTCCGACCGGTTCGCCATCATCGTTCAGTCACCCTCGCAAGCCAGACGCCCGGCGGTTGTGGGCGTCCGGGTTCGTCAGGCGGCCTGCGCCTCCTGTCTCCAATAATTTTCGCCACGTGTCAGCATCGCCCAAACGGCCCGAGCTGTTTTGTGGGCAAGCGCCGTCGCAGCGACCGGAACGGGACGTCGCGCCAGAAGCGGCGACAGCCAGGGCCGCGGCCTGAGGTTGGGCCGCATGAGAGCGCGTCGAGATGCCCTGGACATAGGCCTCCTGGATCACCGCGGTCAGCGCCTTCTCGGCCAGCCGCCGAGGTTCCAGGAACCCGGGAAAGTAGCTGCCCTGGCGCAGCTTGCGTAATCCGGCGCATTCCGACCGGCGATTCCACGCGAAGGCGCCCCCCGGATC
>JBMOJG010000305.1:0-4797 GCA_049316925.1 Alsobacter sp.
CGATGCGCGGCAGCTGGAATTTCGACCGGCTGCGCTACGAGTATTTCCGCGACCGGCAGGTGGCGCTCGAGGCCTTCAAGGCTGCAACGGTGACGCTGCGGGAGGAGTTCACGTCGCGCGACTGGGCGACCGGCTACGATTTCCCGGCGGTGCGCGACGGTCGCGTGAAGCGCGAGGAGCTGCCGGACGCCACGCCGTCGGGAACGCAAGGCTGGTTCTTCAACACGCGCCGCGAGAAGTTCGGTGACCGGCGCGTGCGCGAGGCGCTCGGCCTGCTGTTCGACTTCGAGTGGACCAACACCAACATCATGTACGGCGCCTACCGGCGCACCGCGTCGTTCTTCGAGAACTCGCCGATGAAGGCGGAGGGCCTGCCCTCGGCCGAGGAGCTGGCGCTGCTCGAGCCGCTGCGCGCCATGGTGCCGGCCGAGGTGTTCGGGCCCCCCTTCGTGCCACCCGTCAGTGACGGATCGGGTCAGGACCGGGCGCTGCTGCGCCGCGCGGACGAGCTGTTGCGGCAGGCCGGCTGTCGCCGCGAGGGCAATGTGCTGCGTTTGCCCTCCGGACAGCCTTTCGAGATCGAACTGCTGGACTATTCGCCCTCGCTGCAGCCGCACAGCGCCGGGCTGATCAAGAACCTCAAGCTCGTCGGCATCGAGACCCGCAGCCGCATCGTCGATGCGGCCCAGTACCAGCGGCGCACCGACGCGTTCGACTTCGACATGATTACCCGGCGCTACAGCATGGGGCCGACGCCGGGCGAGGGCCTGCAGGTGATGGTCGGCTCGCAGGCGGCCCGGACGGAAGGCTCGTCGAACATCGCCGGCATTGCCGACCCGGCGGTCGACAGGCTGGTGGCCGCGGTGCTCGCATCCGACACGCGGGCGCAGCTGGTGACGGCCTGTCGGGCACTTGACCGGGTGCTGCGCTCCGGTCGCTACTGGATTCCCATGTGGTACAAGGGCAGCCACTGGATGGCGGCGTGGGACATGTTCGGGCGGCCGGCGATCAAGCCGACATACGACCGTGGCGCACCGGAAACGTGGTGGTTTGACGCCGAACGCGCCCGGCGGATCGGCCGCGGATGACCCGGATGGCTGCGAATCACCGCCTGACGCGAAGGCCGGGGAGCTGAATGTTCGCCTATATCGCCCGTCGACTGCTGCTGATGATCCCGACCCTGCTCGGCATCATGCTGATCTCCTTCGCGATCGTGCAGTTCGCGCCGGGCGGGCCGGTGGAACGCATCCTGGCGCAGCTGCAAGGCAACGACACATCGGCGACGTCGCGGATTTCGGGCGGCACGGGCGGCGACTTCTCGGGAGCGGCGCAGAGCCAGCCGGGCGGCGGGCTGGGCGAGGCGTCGTCGAAGTACCGCGGCGCACAGGGTCTCGACCCCGCCTTCATCAAGCAGCTCGAGGCGCAGTTCGGATTCGACAAGCCGCCGCTGGAACGCCTCGGCATCATGCTGTGGAACTATGCGCGCTTCGACTTCGGCAAGAGCTATTTCCGCGATGTTCCGGTGGTGCAGCTGATTGCCGAGAAGCTGCCGGTGTCGATCTCGCTCGGGCTGTGGATGACGGTGCTGTCCTACCTGATCTCGATCCCGCTGGGGATCCGCAAGGCGGTGAAGGACGGCTCGGCCTTCGACACCTGGACGTCGGCCGTGGTGATCGTCGGCTACGCCATCCCGGGGTTCCTGTTCGCGATCCTGCTGATCGTGCTGTTCGGCGAGGGCTCGTCGTTCATGCCGGTGTTCCCGTTGCGCGGACTGACATCGGAGAACTTCGCGCAGCTGCCGTGGTACGCGCAGATTGCCGACTATCTGCGCCACATCGCGCTGCCGATCCTGTCGATGGTGCTGGGCGCCTTCGCGACCTCGACGCTGCTGACCAAGAACTCGTTCCTGGACGAGATCCGCAAGCAATACGTGCTGACGGCGCGGATGAAGGGGCTGAGCGAGACGCAGGTGCTGTACGGGCACGTGTTCCGCAACGCCATGCTGATCGTCATCGCAGGCTTTCCGGGCGCCTTCGTGCACGCCTTCTTCACCGGCTCGCTGCTGATCGAGACGGTGTTCTCGCTCGACGGGCTGGGCCTGCTGTCGTTCGAATCGATCGTCAACCGCGACTACGCAGTGGTGTTCGCGACGCTCTACATTTTCTCGTTGATCGGACTGGTGGTGAACCTGCTGTCGGATCTGACCTACACGTGGATTGATCCGCGCATCGATTTCGAGACGCGGGAGGTGTGAGGTGACGGACGTCCTCGCCCGGGCCCTGCCTGCCCTCGATGCGCCGCGGCTGGCGCCGCCGCTGCCGCGCAAGGGGGTGCTGCGGCTGTCGCCGCTCAACGCCCGGCGGCTCGCCAATTTCCAGGCCAACCGGCGCGGCTACTGGTCGTTCTGGATCTTCATGGTGCTGTTCGTGCTCTGCCTGTTCGCCGAGCTGATCGCCAACGACCGGCCGATCCTGGTGCGCTACAAGGGCGAGATGCTGTTTCCGGTGGTGGTGAACTATCCCGAGGAAAAGTTCGGCGGATTTCTCGCGCAGACCGACTATCGCGACCCGGTGATCCAGAAGGAGATCGCCGAGAACGGCTGGGCGCTGTGGCCGGTGGTGCGCTTTGCCTCCAACACGATCAATCTCGACCTTCCCACGGCAGCGCCGTCGCCGCCGACCTGGCTGCTGAAGGAAGAGACCTGCCGGCCGATCGCCGAGAAGAAGGGCGTGCAGGGCTGCCGGGGGCTGGAGTGGAACTGGCTCGGCACCGATGATGGCGGTCGCGACGTGCTCGCCCGGATCATCTACGGGTTCCGCATCTCGGTGCTGTTTGGCCTCATCCTCGCGGTGATCTCGTCGGCGATCGGCATCCTCGCCGGCGCCATCCAGGGCTATTTCGGCGGCCGGATCGACCTCTATTTCCAGCGCGTCATCGAGATCTGGTCGGCGATCCCGTCGCTGTATCTCCTGATGATCCTGTCGAATTTCTTCCAGCCGTCTTTCTTCACGCTGCTGGGCATCCTGCTGCTGTTCAGCTGGGTGGCGCTGGTGCATGTGGTGCGCGCCGAATTCCTGCGCGCCCGCAATTTCGACTATGTGCGGGCGGCCCGGGCGCTGGGGCTCAGCGACGCCACCATCATGGTCAAGCATGTGCTGCCCAACGCCATGGTGGCGACGATGACGTTCCTGCCCTTCATCCTGAACGGCTCGATCACCACGCTGACCTCGCTCGACTTCCTCGGCTTCGGCCTGCCGCCGGGCTCGCCCTCGCTGGGCGAGCTGCTGCTGCAGGGCAAGAGCAATGTGGCGGCGCCCTGGCTCGGCCTGACGGGTTTCGCCGTGATTGCCGTGATGCTGTCGCTGCTGATCTTCATCGGCGAGGCGGTGCGTGACGCCTTCGATCCGCGCAAGACCTTCGCCTGATGACCACACTCAGTCCTCCGCCTCCCCTCCTCAGTGTCCGCGATCTCAGCGTCGTCTTCCGCCAGGGCGGCAAGGAGACGCTGGCGGTTGACCATGTGTCGTTCGATGTCTCGGCCGGCGAGACGGTGGCGCTGGTCGGCGAGTCGGGCTCGGGCAAGTCGGTGACGGCGCTGTCCGTGCTGCGACTGCTGAGCTACCCGCCGGCGCACCACCCGTCCGGCTCGGTGCTGTTCAAGGGCGAGGACCTGATGACGGCGCCGGAGGAGGCGCTGCGCAAGGTCCGCGGCAACGCCATCACGATGGTGTTCCAGGAGCCGATGACGTCGCTGAACCCGCTGCACCCGATCGAGCGGCAGATCGGCGAGATCCTGAGCCTGCACAAGGGTCTGTCGGGCGACAAGGCGCGGCAGCGCACGCTGGAGTTGCTGACGCAGGTCGGCATCCGCGATCCGGAGGGCCGGCTCGGCGCCTATCCGCATGAGCTCTCGGGCGGGCAGCGCCAGCGCGTGATGATCGCCATGGCGCTGGCCAATGCGCCGGACCTGCTGGTCGCCGACGAGCCGACCACCGCGCTCGACGTCACCGTTCAGGCGCAGATCCTGCGGCTGCTGGCCGACCTGAAGCGCGACACCGGCATGGCGATGCTGTTCATCACCCATGACCTCGGCATCGTCCGCAAGATCGCCGACCGGGTGTGCGTGATGACGCAGGGCCGGATCGTCGAGCACGGCCCGGTGGAGCGCGTCTTCACGCATCCCGAGCATCCCTACACGCAACGCCTGCTGGCGGCCGAGCCGAGGGGCCGCGGCACGCCGCCGAAGGCCGATGCGCCGGTCATCGTCGCGGCCGACGACCTGAAGGTCTGGTTCCCGATCCGCAAGGGCTTCCTGAAGAAGACCGTCGGCCATGTGAAAGCGGTCGACGGCATCTCGGTGTCGGTGCGCGAGGGCGAGACGGTGGGCGTCGTCGGCGAATCCGGCTCGGGCAAGACGACGCTGGGCCTGGCGATCCTGCGGCTGATCGCTTCGCAAGGGCCGATCGTCTATCTCGGGCAGCGCCTCGACGGCCTGTCGTCGCGGGCGATGCGGCCGCTGCGCCGGAACCTGCAGATCGTCTTCCAGGACCCCTACGGCTCGCTGTCGCCGCGGCTGTCGGTGGCCGACATCGTCGGCGAGGGCCTGACGGTGCAGGGCCAGGGCCTCAGCCTCGAGGAGCAGCGCGAGATCGTGGCGCGCGCGCTGGTCGATGTCGGGCTCGATCCGGCCGCGATGGATCGCTATCCGCACGAGTTTTCCGGCGGCCAGCGCCAGCGCATCGCCATCGCCCGCGCCATGGCGCTGTCGCCGAAATTCGTGGTGCTGGACGAGCCCAC
>JBMOJG010000306.1:0-4739 GCA_049316925.1 Alsobacter sp.
CCCGCGCCCAGCCGATGATCGACTATCTGAAGATGTTCGAGACCTCGTTCAACACCTTCCCGGGTTTCGATGTGGAGATCCAGGGCGTGTATCGCGAGGTGGATGCATCCGGCCGCGTCCGGCTGCATACTTACGTGGTTGCCGAATAGGCGGTCACCACGGGAGCGCTTATGCAGAACGAACTGCCGGTCGTCGTCCGGCCGTCGCGCGACAGCGATGTCGAGCCGATGCTCGCCATTTACCGCCGCCACATCCGGCGCGGCATCGAGGAGGGGGTGGAGGACACCGACACCCCCCAGCCCGATGATCTGCGCGACCGGCGCAAGAACCTGCGCAACCGGCGCTTCCCCCACCTGGTCGCCACCCGCGGCGGCGAGGTGGTGGGCTACGCCTATGTGGTGCTGTTCCGCAAACGGCCGGCCTATCGCTACACGGTGAAGCACTCGATCTACGTCCATCACGAGCATCTCGGCCACGGCATCGGCCGGTTGCTGATGCAGGGGCTGATCGATGCCTGCGCGGCGTCCGGCTTCCGCCAGATGATCGGCTACATCGACGCCGACAATGCCGCCTCGCTCGGCCTGCACGAGCGCTTCGGCTTCACCCGCGTCGGCCTGCTGCAGGGCGTCGGCTACAAATTCGGCAAGTGGGCCGACAGCGTCATGGTCCAGCGCTCGCTCGGCCCCGGCGCCACCGCGCCCCCGCCCCCGCCCCCGCCGACGGGAGTGGTTCGGTAGGCGCGGCCTGCGATGGGTGCCGGTACGGCATTGCTGCGGGGCTGACAGCCGGAGCGCGGCCTGTCATGCTCGGCCTTGTCTGGACGAAGGACGGACCAGAACCCGGAGCGTGACCATGACCATCACTGCGCTGCTCGTCTTTTTGCTCATCGGGGCGGTTGCCGGCTGGCTGGCCGGTCTGATCGTCAAGGGCGGCGGCTTCGGCCTTGTCGGGAATATCGTGGTCGGCATCATCGGCGCTGTCCTGGCCGGTTGGCTGCTGCCGCAGGTCGGCTTTACGCTGGGCGGCGGGATTGTCGGCGCCGTCGTGCATGCCACGATAGGCGCGGTGATCCTGCTGCTGATCGTCCGGGTGCTGAAGCGCGCCTGAACCGTCCTGCCGGCGGGCCGCGAACCATGGACGCCGTTGACCCTGACACGCTGCAAGGTGCCACGACGATCGAGCGGCTGCGCGACCTCTACACCAGCCAGACGCCGGTCTCGCGCCGGTTTCGCTACGCCCTGATGGGGTTCGAGGTCCTCGCCCTCGTCTATGTGATCGTCACCAGCTTCATCACGCACGACCTCCTGCTGGAGATCGTCGACGTCACGATCGGGCTCGCCATGCTGGCCGATTTCGCCGCCCGCATGGCGATCAGCCGGCATCGCGGCGTCGAGCTTTTGCGCCTCACGACCTGGACCGACCTCGTCGCGATCGCGTCCTTCCTGCTGCCGCTGTCGGGCACCGGCGGCGCCTTCCTGCGGGCCCTGCGCATCGTGCGGCTGCTCACCTGGGGGCCGCTGGAAGTGCAGCTGCGCCGCGACAGCCGCACGTTCAGCCGCAACGAGGACCTGATCAAGGCGCTGGTCAACCTGCTGGCCTTCGTCTTCGTCATGACCGGGCTGGTGTTCGAGACCCAGCACGGCGTCAACGCCCAGATCGCCAACTATGTCGACGCGCTCTACTTCACCATCGCGACGCTGACCACGACCGGGTTCGGCGACATCGTGCTCACCGGACCGGGCGGACGGCTGCTGTCCATCGTCATGATGCTGTCGGGCATCACCCTGTTCCTGCGGCTGGCCCAGGTGCTGTTCCGGCCAGTCAAGGTGCGACACCCGTGCCCGTCCTGCGGGCTGCAGCGCCACGAGCCGGACGCGGTGCACTGCAAGGCCTGCGGCACGCTGCTCTGCATCCCGTTCGACGGGCACGGCTGACGCGGGCGGAGCCGCGTCCAGTCCTTTTGCATCCCGATCCCTGACGCAAGCGCCGGCCTTTGCCGGTGGTTTTGCCATGGGTTCGATCTGTCCGCCGCAAGGAGGCCGCCATGTCCGTCGTCGACAGCTTTCTCACCCGCGCCGACCTCGCCGATCTGGCGCTGTTCCTCTGGGCAACCGGCGCCTCGGCGGCGGCAGGCCTGCTCTTCCGCGAGCTCGCCGCCGCCAACCGGCGGTTCGAGGATTTCGTGCGCGAGCTGCACCGGTTCAATGCCCGCCACGCCGACCGGGACTGACAGTCGGCGCCTTTCAGAAGGTCATTGCCATGGCGATTTTCAACCTCCTCCCGTGGCGCGCCGGAGCGCGTCCCCCCGTTCTGCCAGATCCTGCCTCGCCGAAGTCCGCGCCGGCGGAGCCGGCGGCGGTGTTCGCCGCCTTCGTCACCGCGCTGGAGCGGCTCGACCCGTGCGGGCCGCGCGTCCCGGCGCGGCCGCGTCCGGCGCGCAGCCGCCGCCCGGCAGGGCAATGAGCCATGGCCGGCCCCAGCCCCGGCCTGGCGACGGTGCCGCTGCGTCCGCCGCCGCGCCGGCCCGACCTGCCCGGCACGGTGCGTGACCTGCCGCTGCCGCCCCGCGGCCTCGACGGACCGGGCCACATCGCCGGCTATGCCAGCCTGTTCGGCGTCGTCGACCTGGGTCGCGACATGGTGCTGCCGGGCGCCTTCGCCGCCAGCCTGGCGCGGCGCGGCAGTGCCGGCATCCGCATGCTGTGGCAGCACGATCCGGCCGAGCCGATCGGTGTCTGGACCAGCCTTGTCGAGGACCGCGCCGGCCTCGCCGTCCGCGGCCGCCTCAACCTCGCAGTAGCCCGCGCCCGGGAGCTCGACGCCCTCGTGCGGCAGGGCGCCGTCGACGGCCTGTCGATCGGCTTCCGCGTCGTCGCGGCGACGACCGACCGGCGCTCGGGCGTGCGCCGCATCGCCCGCATCGACCTGTGGGAGGTGTCGCTCGTCACCTTCCCGATGCTGCCCGGCGCCCGCCTGGCGCCCTCCGAGCGGCACGGATCCACCGTGTCGGCGGCCTGGACCCCCGCATTGTCCCGCGCCACCGCGGCGCTTGCCCCTGGAGCTTCCCGATGACCGATCTCTCCCTCAGCCATGCCGACACCATCCCACCCGCCGCCAAGGCCCTGCCGGACGCCCAGGCGCTCGCCGCGCTGGATGCCCTGGCGCGCGGCTTCGAGGCGTTCCGCCACGAAAACGACGCGCGCCTGGCCGCCCTCGAGCGCGGCCGTGGCGACGTGCTCGTCGACGAAAAGATCGCCCGCATTGATGCGGCGCTCGACGAGGCGCGCGACCGCCTCGACGCGCTGCAGCTGCGGGCGGCGCGCCCGCCGCTGGCCGGCAGCGGCCCGGGCGGGGACGGCATCGACCTCGCCCGCAAGGCTGCCTTCCGCGCCTATATGCGCAGTGGTGATGCCGCCGCCCTGGTCGGGCTTGACGCCAAGGCACTGTCGGCCGGCTCCGGCCCCGACGGCGGATTTCTGGTGCCGCCGCCGGCCGAGCGCGAGGTGCTGCGGCGCCTTGCGCTCATCTCTCCGATCCGCGCCATCGCCAGCGTCCGCGAAATCGCCACCGCCACCTACAAGAAGGCCTATTCGACCACCGGCCCCGCCGCCGGCTGGGTCGGCGAGACGGTCGCGCGTCCGCAAACGGGCAGCCAGGTCATCGCCGACATGACCTTCCCCACCATGGAGCTCTACGCCAACCCGTCCGCCACCCAGACCTTGCTGGATGATGCGGCCATCGACGTCGAATCCTGGATTGCAGAGGAGATCGAGCAGGTCTTCGCCGAGCAGGAGGGCGCCGCCTTCGTCGCCGGCGACGGGACGACACGGCCGCAGGGCTTCATGGCGACGGCCAAGAGCACGGTGGCGGCCTGGGGCTGGGGCAAGCTCGCCTATTTGCCAACCGGCGTGGCCGCCGGCTTCCCGGCCGCCAACCCGTCCGACCTGCTGGTCGACCTCGTCTATGCGCTGAAGGCCGGCTACCGCCAGAACGCCAGCTTCGTCATGAACCGCCGGACGCAGGCGCAGATCCGCAAGTTCAAGAGCGCCACGGGAGAGTATCTGTGGCAGCCGCCGACCTCCCTCGGTGCTCCGGCGACGCTGATGAACTTCCCGGTCGTCGAGGCCGAGGACATGCCCGACATCGCCGCCGACAGCTTTGCCATCGCCTGCGGCGATTTCCGCCGCGGTTATCTCATCGTCGACCGCATGGGCATCCGCGTGCTGCGCGATCCGTTCACGGCCAAGCCCTATGTGCTGTTCTACACCACCAAGCGGGTCGGCGGCGGCGTGCAGGATTTCGACGCCATCAAGCTGGTGAAGTTCGGCGTCGCCTGACGCCGGGACGGCGCGGGCTCAACGCCAGCCGGCGAGCACGCCCTCGATCCAGCCGCGCTGCGGCGCCACCAGCACGCCCTGCGTGAGCGCGCCGCAGCGTGCCTTGCCGGTGCCCTCGGCCCAGGCCGTCACGGCGCCGAGCGCCCCGGCCGGGTCGAGGACCGGTCCGCCGGAATCGCCCGTGCAGGCGCCGCTGCCGGGCGCTCCGCGCAGCCACACCAGGATCTTGCTCGGCCCATAGGGCTCGACCACGCCGAGGCTGGCCTGCCGCAACGTGCCGCCGGTCCGCGGATCGCCTTCCGTCGCGAGGCCGTAGCCCGCCACCGTCCAGGCCTGGCCGGTGGCCGGCATGGCGCTGCCGAGCGGCAGCGGCGCACAGCTGGCCGGCAGCGGCTCGGCCAG
>JBMOJG010000307.1:0-4738 GCA_049316925.1 Alsobacter sp.
GGGCCGCGGCGACCGGACCATTCCTGGCTGGCCATCGCCGGCAACCACGAGCAGCTGATGCTCGACGCGCTGGTGCCCGGCAGTCCGCTGGCCTTCCGCCGCTGGATGAAGAAGGGCGGACGCGAGACGCTGCGGTCCTATGGCGTGCCTCCCAAGCAGGCATCGCTGGACGCGGCCCTCAAGGCCGTGCCGCGCGAGCATCTCGTGTTCATGGCCGGACTGCCGCAGTATCACCTGCATGGCGAATTTCTGTTCGTGCACGCGGGCGTCGAACCGGGCGTCAGGCTGGAGGCGCAGCGGCCACAGTCCCTGCTGAATATCCGCGGTCCGTTCTTCAAGGAGCCGCATGGCCTGCCCTTCGTGGTGGTGCACGGGCACACGCCGACGGAAGGCCGGCCGCTGGTCGGCCCCGACCGCATCGGCGTCGACACCGGCGCCGCCGCCACAGGCATCCTCACCGCCCTCGCCATTGACGGCGAGACCCCGCAGCCGCGCTTCATCCAGGCGCGCGCCCGGCCGTCGCGAGCAGCCCGGCGTCAAGACACGCGTGACGGGGACAGCGTTGTCGTCCCCACGACCAAACCGCGCCGGAGAATCCGATGACCCTCACGCGAACACCGCGGCGTCGCGGCGCACGGCCCTCACCGACGGCCGGAATGCCCATGATCCTGGACACGCTTGCCGGTCAGGAGCAGCCCGCCGAGCCCGCCAAAGCCGGCGAGACGGCTTCTCCGGCTTCCCCCCCGGCACGTCGCCGGACTGCCAGCACGGTGCCGCAGTCGCAGCCCGACACCGGCGATGCCGGCCGCGAGTTCGAGCTGAAATTCGCGGTGAACGAGACGATTCTTGCGGCGCTGAAGTCCTCCCCGGTGCTGGGCGAGGGCGAGTTCCGTCGCGCCCAGCGGCTGACCTCGGTGTATTTCGACACGCCCGACCACGCCCTGAAGGCTGCCGGCATGGTGCTGCGCATCCGGCGCAAGCGCACCACTTTGCTGCTGGCGGCCAAGTGGGCCGTGGCGAGCGAGGGCCTGTTCGCGCGCGGCGAACATGAGGTCGTATGCCCGTCACCGGCGCCAGACCTGTCGCTGCTCGGCCCCGAGATTGCCGAGCGGATCCGAGCCGTGGTCAAGGACGAGCCGCTGCTGCCGGTATTCACCACCGACATCCGGCGTTCGCTGCGGCTGGTGCGCTTCGGCGGCAGCACGATCGAGGTGGCGCTGGACACCGGCACGGTCGTGGCCGGCATGCGCAGCGAGCCGATCCGCGAGATCGAGATCGAGCTGAAGGATGGTTCTGTCGATGCCGTCTATGACTTCGCCGCCATGCTGGCGAAGAGCTGCGCGCTGAGCATCGTCGCCCTGAGCAAGTCGGAGCGCGGCTTCCTGCTGGCATCCGGCAAGGCGCCAAAGGTCGCCCGGACACCGGTTGCACCGCTGGCCGGCGCGGCTACGGTCGACGACCTCATCGCCGGGGTCATCGGCTCCTGCGTGCAGCAGTTCGTTGCCAATTGGCCGGCCTTCCAGCGCGCCGAGCGGGTCGACGCAGTCCACCAGATGCGCGTGTCGCTCCGGCGGCTGCGCGCGATGGTGGGCCTGTTCAACCGCGCCTATCCGTCACCGGCCTTCACGGACCTGCGCAACGAGGCCAAGCGCATCGCTTCGGCGATGGGCGACGCCCGCAACTGGGACGTGTTTGCCGAGATGGTGCGCAATGGCCCGATGGTCGCTGTTGCGTCGGTGACCGGCTTCGGCGACCTGCTGGCGGGGGTCGAGGAGCGCCGCCGCGCCGCCTATGCGGAGGTCCGGGCGCTGCTGGAAGATCCGGCCACGACGCAGTTCGTGATCGCTGCCGAGGCATTCGTGGCGCGCCGGGGCTGGCGGACCGCACTGGCGACCGGGGATCTGTCGGGGCTGGCGGCAGCGCCGCAGGGCTTCGCCGCCGACAGTCTGGCGCGGCTCGACCGCAAGGTGCGCAAGCGCGGCCGCGGGCTGGCCGACAAGTCGGCCGATGAGCGGCACGAGGTCCGGATCGCCCTCAAGGGGCTCCGCTATGCGGCCGAGCTCTACGCGCCGCTCTTCACCAACCCCGGCGATGCCAAGCAGTACACGGCGGCGGCGGCGCGCGTGCAGGACACGCTCGGCAGCTCCAACGACATGGCGGTCGCCGGTGACCTGATCACGAGGCTGCCGCCGGCACCCGCCCATGTGGCACGGGCGCAGGCGGTCGGGGTCGTGCTGGGCTGGTTCGCAAGGGGCCTCGAGATCGAGGCCCGCGACATCCGCAAGACCTGGAAGGGGTTCCGGACCAGCCCGCGCTTCTGGACCTAGGCTGCCGACCTGAGGGGCGGCTGGACACCTGGTATCTTGCCGTCCGCCCCCTTGCCGTCCGTTTCCTCGGGCCTGGCACCGAGAAGCTGGTCGATGAAGTCGTGAAACCGCACGAGCAGATGTTCGGACTGCTCGGCCAGATCCTCGGCCGAGGCAGACATGCCCTGGGCGACATGGCCGGTTGCAGCCGTCGCGGACGAGACCCGGGCCATGCGCTCGTTCAGCAGCGCCGAGTTGGCGGCGGTGCGGTCCATCAGCTGGACGATCGCACCGGTTGCTGACCGGCGCTGCTGCGAGCTCGCCCGGAACTCGTCCGACAGGGTGGCCATGCGGGCGAGGCGCGCCGACAACAGGGCCACGCAGCACGACACGATGCCAACAGCGACGACGATGCCGATGACGCGCGCAGCCAGGTTTCGGACAAACAATCGGAGAATCATCATGACTCGGAGTCACGATCGGCTGAAGCATTTCAACCTCGGCGATTTAAAATCCGATGAGTCAGAACGTCACGAAACCGTCACGCAGAGACCTGCCTGAGGGCGGCCGGCTGGACATTGGCCGGGGCGGGCGGCGTTGCGGATGCGCGAATGGCCGCCAGATCAACGAGTTCGGACGGAACGGGGAGCCCGGCCTTGCCAAGCGTGACGAGCCGCGGCGTCGCGTTGCTGCGGGCGATGCCGTCGGCGGCAAGTTCCGCCATCAGCTTGGTGGTCGCCCCGTCCACCACACGGAGCCGCTGGCGTACCTGTTCGCGGCAGGCCGCGAAATAGCTGCGCGCCCCCATCAGGCTGGCGACGATTCCGCCGATGATCAGCCAGACAGCCAGGACACGGCTGATGGTGTCGCCACCGCCGATGGCCGAGAGGGTCAGGGCGATGGTGGCGCCCACGCCCCACGCCTGGACCATGCGCTTCTCGCGAAGGTCGATCGTCTCGAATTCCACCCGCCGTTCCTGCTGGAACACAACCAGGGCAGCGCGCAGCATGGCGAAGGCGCAAACATCGCGCAGGCGCGCCACACCGGCGCCGGTGGCCAGATAGTCGCGGGCGATCCGGGTGGTTGCGGGCAATGACGGCCCCGCCTGGGGATCGAGCGCAAGCGGCAGGATCAGGCTCTGCGTGAAGGCGTAGTGGGCCGACAGCGCCGTCAGGCAGGGCAGCGCGCCGGCCGGATCACAG
Organism: Alsobacter sp.; assembly: GCA_049316925.1. Taxonomy (GTDB): domain Bacteria; phylum Pseudomonadota; class Alphaproteobacteria; order Rhizobiales; family Beijerinckiaceae; genus Alsobacter. Next base: position 3,509 of record JBMOJG010000307.1, read on the forward strand.
AGCACGCCGATCTCGGCCGGCGAAAGGCCGGCGATGAATCGCCGAAACGTGTCAGTCGGATCGTGCGGCCGCATTGCAACAAAGTAGCAGTCCGCGGTTGAGAGATTGCTAATTCCATTGCGGACTCTGAATGCGTCACTCTGCTGCGACGAGCCGCAGCGCGGCAGGATCGTAGTTCAGGACCGGGCCCAGCCAGCGCTCGACCTCGGCCACCTCCATGCGCTTGCGCGCGGCATAGTCCTCGATCTGGTCACGCTCGACCTTGGCGACACCGAAATAGTGCGCCTCCGGGTGGGCGATGTAGAGGCCCGACACAGACGAGCCCGGCCACATGGCGAAGCTCTCGGTCAGTCGAACGCCGGCGCGCCGCTCGGCATCAAGCAAATTGAACAGCGTCACCTTCTCGGTGTGGTCCGGCTGCGCCGGATAGCCCGGCGCCGGGCGAATGCCACGATAGGGCTCTGAAGACAGCACATCGGGGCTGAAGGCCTCGTCGGGCGCATAGGCCCAGAACTCGCGCCGGACGCGCTCGTGCATGCGCTCGGCAAAGGCCTCGGCGATGCGGTCCGCCAGCGCCTTGACCATGATCGACGCATAGTCGTCATTGGCGCGGGCGAAGCGCGCCGCGATGCGCTCCTCCTCCGGCCCGGCCGTGACCACGAAGGCGCCGACGTGGTCGGCAAGGCCGGTCTCGCGCGGAGCGACGAAGTCCGACAGTGCGGTATTGGGCCGGCCGTCACGCTTGGCCAGTTGCTGGCGCAGTGTGAACAGGGTGGCGAGCGGCTTCGTGCGGGCCGGATCCGCCCAGAGCCGGATGTCGTCACCCTCGGCATTGGCGGGCCAGAAGCCGATTACCGCCTTGGGGGTGAACCAGCGCTCCTCGACGATCTTGCGCAGCATTGCCTGCGCATCCTCGTAGAGCTGCCGCGCGGCAGCGCCCTGCTCGGGATGCTCGAGAATGGCGGGGAAGCGGCCGCTCAGGTCCCAGGTCTGGAAGAATGGCGTCCAGTCGATATAGGGGATCAGCTCGGCGACGTCGTAGCTGGCGAAGGCGCGCGTGCCGGTAAAGCGCGGCGCAACCGGCGCATAGCTGGCCCAGTCGATGCGCAGGGCGTTGGCGCGGGCCTTGGCCAGCGGCAGGCGCAGCTTGTCGGCATTGGCGCGGGCATGTGCCTCGGCCACCTTCACATACTCCTCGCGCACGGCCTGGACGGCTCCGGCGCGGGTCTC
>JBMOJG010000308.1:0-4686 GCA_049316925.1 Alsobacter sp.
GCGACATGGACAATGTCGTCACCTTCATGAAGCACCGCGCCAAGGACTTCGCGCTCATGGCCTGCGTGGCGCAATATCCGACGCCGTCGGAAGCGCTGCAGCTCAACCAGATCGACGTGCTCAAGGCGCGCTATCCGGACCTGCGCGTCGGCTATTCGACACATGAAAATCCGGCCGAGACCATGCCGGTGGCGATGGCCATCGCCAAGGGTGCGACACTGTTCGAGAAGCATGTGGGGATCGCCACCGATACCTATGCGCTGAACACCTATTCGGCGACCCCGGCACAGGCACGCGCCTGGCTCCAGGCCGCTGCCAAGGCCTATGCGATGGCCGGTGTCGCCGGTGTCCGCATCGAACCCTCCAAGGCCGAGCTCGACGCGCTGCGCGACCTGCGGCGCGGCGTCTTCCTCAAGCGTGACCTGGCGGCCGGCGAGCGGATCCGCGACGAGGACGTGTTCTTCGCAATCCCGACCCAGCCCGGCCAGGTGACGGCCAATGACTGGTCGAAATACGTGGCCTACACGGCCACTGCCGCCATGACGGCGAGCGGCCCGGTGATGGCGGCGCAGACGCAGCGCGAGGAGATCCGCGCGCGGGTTCTGTCCATCGTCGGCCGGGTCAAGGATCTGCTGGCCGAGAGCCGCAGCGTGGTGCCAGGCGAAGCGGAGCTGGAGATCTCCCACCATTACGGGCTCGACCGCTTCGACGAGGTCGGCATCACCATGGTGACGGTGGTCAACCGCCACTACTGCAAGAAGCTGATCGTCGTGCTGCCCGGGCAGGTGCATCCGGAGCAGTATCATGAGCGCAAGGAAGAGACCTTCCACGTGCTGCACGGCGACCTGCGCATCCGCCTCGACGGCGTCGAACGCGTTTGCCGGCCTGGTGCCGTGGTGACGATCGCGCCCGGCGTCCGGCATGCCTTCGACAGCGCCAACGGCGCCGTCTTCGAGGAGATCTCGTCGACGCATTTCGTAGACGATTCCTTCTACACCGACCCGGAAATCTCCCGGAACCGCAACCGCAAGACGCACATCCGCTACTGGATGGGCTGAGCGCCCTCCCCTCCCGCGGCAGCGCCCCGAGGCCCCGATGACCATCAATGTCTCCACAACCCGCCTCGCCGACTTTGTCGCGCGGTTCGTCGCCGCGCAGGGCGTCGGATGTGTGTTCCTCGTGCCGGGAGGCGGCGCCATGTTCCTGGTCGATGCGTTCGGCAACTGCCCGGGCCTGACCTATGTGGCCAACCACCATGAGCAGGCCTCTGCCATCGCGGCCGAGGCCTATGCGCGCATCAACGGGCGGCTGGGCTGCGCGCTGGTGACGACGGGTCCGGGTGCGACCAATGCGATCACCGGCTGCACCGGCGCATGGATCGAGTCCGTGCCGCTGCTGATCATCTCCGGCCAGGTGAAGCGGGCCGACCTGATGGGCGACAGCGGCGTGCGGCAGATGGGGCCGCAGGAGGTCGACATCGTGTCGATGGTCCGGCCGATCACCAAATATGCGGTGACGGTTCGCGACCCCTCGGAGATTCGCTTCCATCTCGAGAAGGCCGTCCACCTGGCCACGACGGGCCGGCGCGGCCCTGTGTGGCTCGACATCCCGCTCGACGTGCAGAACGCCATGATCGAGCCCGGAACCCTGTCGGGCTTCGTGCCACCGGACGCCGCCCGCGACAGTGACGCAGCGCTGGCCGCCGACTGCGCCACCGTCATGCGGCTGATCGCCGAGGCCGAGCGCCCGATCATCGTGGCCGGCCACGGCATCCGCCTGGCCGAGGCCGCGGGCCCTTTCCGGACGCTCTACGAGACGCTGCAGATTCCCGTCGTGACCACCTGGAACGCGATGGACCTGATTCCCTCGACGCATCCGCTGAGTGTCGGCAAGCCCGGCACGGTGGCGCTGCGGGCGCCGAATTTCGCGGTCCAGAACGCCGACCTGGTGATTGCCATCGGGGCACGGCTCGACAATGTGGTGACGGCCCACGACCCGCTGAATTTCGGCCGCCATGCCCGGCGCGTCGTGGTCGACGTCGACCGCGCCGAACTGGCCAAGTTTGCCGGCAAGCCGGGCTTCGAGGCCTGCATCGAGGCAGACGCCCAGCACTTCATCGCCGCGCTGCAGCCGCGCGCCGCGGCGGCACAGCCGCGCGACCGCTCGGCCTGGCTGGCGCGCTGCGCCGATTGGAAGCAGCGCTATCCGATCAATGACGGCGCGGCCTTTCCGACCAGCGGCCCGATCAGCCATTTCCACCTGACGCAGGTGCTGTCGGAGGAGCTGCCCGAGAAGGCGATGATCGTCACCGGAAGCTCGGGGCTGGCGGTCGAGTTCTTCTATACCGGGTTCCAGAACAAGGAGGGCCAGCGCGTCTTCCTGACGTCGGGCCTCGGTGCCATGGGCTACGGCCTGCCGGCGATGATCGGCGCCTACATGGCGTCGGACCGCAGCGGCTTCTTCGGCATCGAGAGCGACGGCTCGCTGATGATGAACGTGCAGGAGCTGCAGACCATCGCCACCTGGCGCATCCCGGTGCGCATGTTCGTGTTCAACAACGGTGGCTACGCCTCGATCCGCAACACCCAGCGCAACTATTTCGCCGGCCGTTACGTCGGCAGCGGCCCGTCGTCGAGGCTGGAGATCCCCGACCTCGTGGCGCTGGCCAAGACCTTCGGGTGGGACGCCTTCCGGCTCGAGACTGTGGGGGGGCTGCGCGATGGCGTGCGCCAGGCCATGGCGCATCCCGGCCCGCTGCTCGTCGACGTGCGGGTGATGGCCGACGAGGCGCTGTTCCCGAAATCGGCGGCGCTGCCGCAGGCCGACGGCTCGATGCGCTCGATGCCGCTGGAGGACATGTCGCCACTGCTGCCGCGTGACGAGTTCCGCGCCAACATGGTGGTGCCGCTGCATCCGGCCTCCGAGTCGGTGCCCGAGCACCTCATCGTCAAGCCGGCGCGGGAGCGCGAACCGGCGTGAGCGACGACTTCAACCGGATCGCCCGGCGCGACCTGGACGAGGCCCTGGGGCGGGCAGCCCCCGCCCTGCAGATGCTGGACGGCGGCGCGATCTTCCTCACCGGCGGAACCGGGTTCTTCGGCACCTGGCTGGTCGCTCTCCTCGCCCATGCGCGCGAAACGCTTGGGCTCCGGCTGGAGCTGACGCTGCTGACGCGCCGTCCCGAGGCGTTCCTGCGGCTGGCGCCGGGTGCGGTCGGACAGGACTTCATCCGCCTGCATCGCGGCGATGTCCGGAGCTTCGAGTTTCCCAAGGGACGCTTCACGCATGTCGTGCATGCGGCAACCGACACCAGCGTGGCGGCCGACAGGCATGCCGCCACCCTGATCGACAGCATGGTGGGCGGTACCCAGCGGGTGCTGGAGTTCGCGCGCGCTGCCGAAGTGCGGCGGCTGCTCTATGTCAGTTCCGGCGCTGTTTATGGCCCGCAGCCGGCTGATCTCGACCAGGTGCCCGAGACCTATCCGGGCGCGTGCGATCCGCTCGACCCGCGGTCGGCCTATGGCCAGGCCAAGCGCATGGCCGAGCAGCTGTGCAGCTGCGCTGCCGTCGGCAGCCGGCTCGAACCGGTGATCGCCCGGGCCTTTGCCTTCGTCGGTCCCGGCCTGCCGCTCGATGGGCATTTCGCCATCGGCAATTTCATCCGCGATGCGGTGGCGGGTGCGCCGATTGTCGTTGCCGGCGACGGCACACCGCTGCGATCCTACCTGTATGCTGGCGATCTGGCGGCATGGCTCGTGACGCTGCTGGCGCAGGGCGAGGCTGGAACCGCCTACAATGTCGGTTCGGATGACGCCGTCAGCATCGCCGATCTCGCCAGCCTGGTGGCGCGGACGCTGCCGTCGGCCACGGGCGTGCAGATCCGCGGCACAGCGACCGCCGGCGCGCACCGGTCGCGCTACGTACCGTCCATCGCCAGGGCGCAGTGCCTCGGCCTCGCGGCGTGGACGCCGCTTGACGAGGCCATCCGACGCACGGCCGCGCATGCCGCCGCTGCGCCCAGCCCTGCGGCCGCTTCAGACATGCCGCACCGCAACGAGCACGGCGGCGAACGCCAGACCTTCGTGATCGATGTCGACGGCGTGGTGGCGAGCCTCGTGCCGGACAATGACTACGCCAGGGCCGAGCCGCTCGAGGGCACGATCGCGGCGATCAACCGGCTGCACGCGGCCGGCCACCGGATCGTGATGTTCACGGCGCGCGGATCGGCAACCGGGCTCGACTGGAGCGCGGTGACGCGCGACCAGTTCGCACGCTGGGGGCTGCACTACGACGAATTGCACTTCGGCAAGCCCGCCGGCGACTACTATGTGGACGACCGGCTGATCTCGATCGCCGCCCTGCAGGCGCTGGCCTAGGCCCCTTCGACTTAACGAAGGCGAGGCCAGGATGCGCCCCGGCCGATTGTCAGCCTTCGGCCGTCGCTGCGAGTTTGCGCGCGACAATCGAGAACACGTGGCTGTCCTTGCCACCGGCAGAGACCTGGTGGGAGATCCTCTCGACAGTCCGGAGTCCGACATCGGCGAACAGCGCATCGAGAGCCTGGGTGGTGAAGAAGTTGATGTGCTCGTGCCAGTGCTTCTTGCGCGCCAGCCGTTCAGCAGGCGTCTCGATCAGCCGAACCACATCCTCGTGCGGTACCTCCACGTAGAGCGCTGTCGACGGCGT
>JBMOJG010000309.1:0-4675 GCA_049316925.1 Alsobacter sp.
GCGCAGGGGTGGTCCCGCACGCGCCGCGGTAGCGGGAACCACGATGCTGCACAGCCTCGTCTCGCCCGAGACGACGCCCCGCGAGGCCAGCGAGCCGCGCGGGCTCGAGGCTGCGTCGGTCGATACGTTCGGCTTTCTGCTCGTGCCCGATTTCACGCTCATCGCCTTTGCGTCGGCCATCGACACGCTGCGGCTGGCCAATATCTGCTCTGGCCGCACCCTCTATGCCTGGAAGCTGTACTCGCCGGATGGAGGTCCCGTGATGGCCTCCACCGGCGTTGCCGTGGCGGTGCACGGCTCCTACGCCGACGCCGGGCCGGTGACGGCCGCCATCGTCTGCGGCGGCGCCGACATCCAGCGCTTCGAATCGCGCGAACTGGCAGCCCGGCTGCGGGCGCTGGCCTCCTACGGGGCGGCGATCGGCGCCGTCTGCACAGGCACCCATGTGCTCGCCAAAGCCGGCCTGCTGGCCGGGCGGCGTTGCACGATCCACTGGGAGAACCACGACGGTTTCCGCGAGGGCTTCCCCGACATCGAGGTCACGCAGGAGCTGTTCGAGATCGACCACAACCGCTTCACCTGCGCGGGAGGCACCGCCGCCATCGACATGATGCTGTCGATCATCGCCAAGCAGAAAGGCGCCGTCATCGCCGCCCAGGTCACCGACCAGCTCATCCACCACCGCATCCGCGATGCCCATGAGCGCCAGCGCATGGAGCTGCGCGCCCGCCTCGGCGTCGCCCACCCCAAGCTGCTCGCAGTGGTCCAGGAGATGGAGAACACCCTGGAAACGCCGCGCTCCTGCACCGAACTCGCCGCCGCGGTGGACCTCTCCACCCGGCAGCTCGAACGCCTGTTCCGCAAATATATCGGCGAGGCACCGACCCGTTACTATCTGGGCCTGCGCCTCAACCGGGCGCGCTTCCTGCTGCGCCAGACATCGATGCCGATCCTGACCATCGGCCTTGCCTGCGGCTTCGTCTCAGCCTCGCATTTCTCCAAATGCTTCGCCGAGACCTTCGGACGCACGCCCTCTCAGGAGCGCCGTGTCCAGACCTGACCGACAATACAAGACAGGCGCATGCGGCGCCGGCCTCCCGGCCGGTCGACGCATCCCGTGCCAAGACAAGTGGGGATGAGATGCCGACCGATCTGGAAATTGCCCGCAGCGCACAGCTGCGCCCCATCGCCGACGTGGCGGCCCAGCTCGGCATTCCCGAGACGGCGCTGCACCCCTACGGGCGGCACATCGCCAAGGTCGGGTTCGACTTCATCGACAGCCTCGCGGACCGGCCCGACGGCCACCTCGTGCTGGTGACGGCGATCAGCCCGACGCCGGCCGGCGAGGGCAAGACGACCACAACGGTCGGGCTGGGCGACGGCCTGAACCGCATCGGCAAGCGCACCGCGATCTGCCTGCGCGAACCCTCGCTCGGCCCCTGTTTCGGCCAGAAGGGCGGCGCCGCCGGCGGCGGCTACGCCCAGGTCGTGCCCATGGAGCAGATCAACCTGCACTTCACTGGGGATTTCCACGCCATCACGTCGGCCAACAACCTGCTGGCCGCGATGCTCGACAACCATGTCTACTGGGGCAACGCGCTCGACATCGATCCGCGCCGGGTGAGCTGGCGCCGGGTTCTCGACATGAACGACCGGGCGCTGCGCCGCATGGTCAGCTCGCTCGGCGGCGTCGCCAATGGTTTTCCGCGCGAGGACGGCTTCGACATCACCGTCGCCTCCGAGGTGATGGCGGTGTTCTGCCTCGCCCGCAATCTGGCCGACCTCGAGGAGCGCCTCGGCCGCATGGTCGTTGCACGGTCACGCGGCAAGGCGCCCGTCACCGCCGCCGACCTGGAGGCCGCCGGCGCCATGACGGTGCTGCTGCGCGATGCGCTGCAGCCCAACCTCGTGCAGACCATCGCCGGCAGCCCGGCCCTCGTCCATGGCGGCCCCTTCGCCAACATCGCCCATGGGTGCAACTCGGTGATTGCCACGCGCACGGCGCTGAAACTCGCTGACTACGTCGTCACCGAGGCGGGGTTCGGCGCCGACCTCGGCGCCGAGAAATTCTTCGACATCAAGTGCCGCAAGGCGGGCCTGTCGCCGGCCTGCGCGGTGATCGTCGCCACCGTCAGGGCGCTGAAGATGCATGGCGGTGTCGCCCGCGACGACCTCGGCCACGAGGATCTCGAGGCGCTGCGCCGCGGCAGCGTCAATCTCGCCCGTCATGTGACCAATGTCCGGCGCTTCGGCGTCCCGGTTGTCGTGGCGATCAACCATTTCGCCACCGATACGGCGGCCGAGCACGCGCTTCTGGCGGAGATCTGCACCGGAGAGCTGGGCGTCGAGGCGGTGCAGTGCCGCCACTGGGCCGAGGGCGCCCGCGGCGCCGAGGCGCTGGCCCGCGCGGTCACCGCGCTGGTCGAGGGTCCCAGGTCACCCTCGGAACACGGTTTCCATCCGCTTTACGCCGACGAGCTGCCGCTGTGGGACAAGGTCCGCCTCGTCGCCACCGAGATCTACGGCGCCGCCGAGATCACCGCCGACGCGGCAGCCCGAACCCAGTTCGCCGAGCTGCAGGCCGCCGGCTACGGCCATCTGCCCGTCTGCATCGCGAAGACGCAGTATTCCTTCTCCACGGACCCGACCCTGCGCGGCGCGCCATCCGACCATGTGGTGCCCATACGGGAGGTCCGGCTGTCGGCCGGCGCGGGGTTCCTGGTGGTGATCTGCGGGGAGATCATGACCATGCCCGGGCTGCCGCGCCGACCCGCAGCGGTTCAGATCCGCCTCGACGCGCAGGGCCGCGTCGAAGGCCTGTCCTGAGCCCGGAGCGCCCATGCCAACCACACTCCACCGCATCCCGACCTTCGTCGACGGCGAAGGCGCGCTGGCCCAGCTTGGGACAGAGGTCGCGTCCCTCGTGGGCTCCGGCGTGCCGGTCCTGCTCGTCGCCGATCCGGGCCTGCCCGCCGGCATGGCCGACGAGGCCCTCGCGGCCCTGCGCCGTGCCGACCTCTCCCCCACCCTGTTCGATGGCCTGAAGAGCGACCCCACCACCGCCCAGGCCGATGCCGGGGCCGGCCTGGCCCGCAGCATCGGCGCCCGCGCAGTGGTCGCGCTCGGCGGCGGCTCGGCCATGGATGTCGGCAAGGCCGTGGCGGTCATCGCGCCGGGGAGCGCAGCGGCGGATGCCTATGCGCTTTGCGCCATCCCCTTCACGGCCGGCGCGCTGCCCTGCGTCTGCGTGCCGACCACCTCTGGCACCGGCTCCGAGACGACGCGGACGGCCGTTCTGACCGACACCGAAGGCCGCAAGATCTGGCTCTGGGGCGATGCGATGAAGCCCGCCGTGGTGGTGCTCGACCCGCTGCTGACGCTGGGCCTGCCGCCCCACCTGACAGCGGCTACGGGCATCGACGCGCTGGTGCACGCCATGGAGGCGGCCACCAGCACCCGCGCCCATCCGTTGTCCGACATCGCCTGCCACGCCGCCATCGCGCTCGTCGTCCGCCACCTTGAGGCGGCCGTCGCCAACGGACAGGACCGCACCACGCGGGCCGCCCTGCAGCGGGCGGCGGCGCTGGCCGGCATCGGCATCGACGCCGCCGGCACCTCGGTCGGCCACATGATCGGCCACGCCATGGGGTCGCTGCGCCAGATCCACCATGGCCGCGCCGTCGGCCTTGCCGTGCTGGCGACACTGCCGTGGAGCGTGTCGGAGGACGACGGCCCCTTCGCTTCCGTGGCCGTGGCGATGGGCGAGGCACCCCAGGCCGCCCGCGTGCCCGCCGCCTTCGAGCGCCTGCTGCGGTCGACCGGTATTCGCGTGTCGATCGCTGAGGAATTTGCCGGCATCGATGCCGCCACGCTCGCCGCCCAGATGGCGCGGCCCGAAAACGCGCCGATGCGCCAGTCCAGCCGGCGCCGGGTCGACGATGTCGATCTCGGCCGCTTCGCCCAAACGGTACTCACCCAGACCTGACCCCGGAGGGTCGCCATGAAGATCACCGGCATCTCGATCAGCCAGCACCGCCTGCACTTCGACCCACCCTTCCGTGCCAGCTGGGACACACGCCCCCGCACCTTCTGGGACGCGACGATCGTCCGGGTGGGCACCGACGAAGGGCTGGTCGGCATCGGCTCGGGCGACCTGATGGTCGGCTTTGCCGGCCACGAGCATCTGTTCGTCGGTCGCGATCCGATGGATCTGGAGCGCCACTACCGGGTGCTGGAGAACATCCAGTTCCACTACGGGCGCTGCTGGCCGCTCGACCTCGCGCTGTGGGACCTGGCCGGCAAGATCACCGGGCAGCCGGTCTATAAGCTGCTCGGCGGGCTCACCGACCGGACGCGGGCCTACGCCTCCTCCGGAACGCTGCGGGAGCCCGAAGCGCTGGCCGACGTGGCTGAGCGCTACCTCGCCGAGGGCTTCGGCGCCATGAAGATCCGCTTCCATCGCGGCGACTGGCGCAAGGACGTCAAGGCACTGGAGGCCGTGCGCACCCGTGTCGGCGACCGGCTCGAGCTGATGGTCGACTGCAACCAGGGCTGGCGGCTGCCGTGGGACACCTATCCGGCCTGGTCGCTGAAGGACGCCGTGGTCGTCGCGAAGGAACTGGAGCAGCTCGGCGTCCACTGGATGGAGGAACCGCTGCACCGGTCCGACCGGGAG
>JBMOJG010000310.1:0-4668 GCA_049316925.1 Alsobacter sp.
GGGTAGATGTAGACGACCGGCGTGATGTAGAGCGTTAGCAGCTGCGACACGATCAGGCCGCCGCACACGGCGATGCCCAGCGGCTGGCGCAGTTCCGACCCGGCGCCCGACCCCAGCGCGATCGGCAGCGTGCCGAACAGCGCCGCGAACGTCGTCATCATGATCGGACGGAAGCGCAGCAGCGCCGCCTCGCGGATCGCGGTCTGGGCATCGGCGCCTTCGCGCCGGCGCTCGAGCGCGAAGTCCACCATCATGATGGCGTTCTTCTTGACGATGCCGATCAGCATCAGGATGCCGATGATCGCGATCACCGACAGGTCCATGTTGAAGTACTGCAGCGCCAGGATCGCCCCGAGGCCGGCCGACGGCAGGCCGGACAGGATGGTGATCGGGTGGATGAAGCTCTCGTACAGCACCCCCAGCACGATGTAGATCACGAGCAGGGCTGCAACGATCAGCAGGCCCTGGCCCTTCAGCGCGTCCTGGAACAGCTGCGCCGATCCGGCAAAGCCGGTGGTCACGGCCGAGGGAAGGCCAGCCTGCCGCTCGACCTGCCGGATCGACGCAACGGCGTCACCCAGCGATACGCCGGGAGGCGTGTTGAAGGAGATGGTCACCGCCGGCTGCTGCGACTGCCGGTTGACCGACAGCGGACCCACGCCACGCTTCACCGTCGCCATCGCGTCGAGAGGAATGTTCTGCCCCGCGCTGTTCTTGACGAACAGCCGCGACAGCGAGGAGGGGTCCGACTGGAACGCCCGGTCCGCCTCCATGATGACCTGGTAGTCGTTCGACGGTGTGTAAATCGTCGATACCTGCCGGGATCCGAAGGCGCTGTACAGCGTCTGGCGCAGTTGATCCGACGTGACGCCCAGATTGGCGGCTTTCTCGCGGTCGAGGTCGATGACTGCCTGCGGGTTGGACAGCTGCAGGTCGGAGTTGACGTCGCGTAGCGTGTCCAGGCGGCGCATCCGCTCCAGCATCTCCGGTGCGGCCTTGTAGAGAGCCTGGATGTCGCTGCTCTGCAGCGTGTACTGGTACTGGGCGCGGGATTGGCGGCCCGAGTTCAGGTTGATATTCTGCACCGGCTGCATCACCAGCGTGATGCCGGGAATGCCTGCAGTCTTCTGGCGGATCCGCGCGATAACCGATGTCACCGCCTCGCGTTCCTCGCGCGGTTTCAGCGCGATGAACATGAAGCCCTGGTTGATCCCGGACTGGCCGATGCTGGACGTCACATAATCAACGGCCGGATCGTTGCGCACGATCTCCTGCAGCAATTGCTGGCGCTGGCTCATGGCCTCGAAGGAGGTGTCGGCCGGTCCCTCGGTGGCGCCGCGGATCAGGCCCGTGTCTTCGGTCGGGAAAAAGCCCTTCGGCACCGCGATGTAGAGCTGAAGGCTTGCATAGACCGACAGCAGCGTGAGGGCGAGAACGATCAGCCGGCCCTTCAATACGATATCGAGCGTGACCCGGTAGGCTGTCAGCATCCCGTCCACCACGCCGTCGACGATGCGCGAAAACAGGCCCGGCTTGGCGTGCACATCATGGGCCTTCAGGATCCGGGCGCACAGCATGGGCGTCAGCGTCAGCGACACGAAGCCGGAGACGAGGATCGCTACCGAGATCACCGCCGCAAACTCGCGGAACACGCGGCCGACAACGCCGCCCATGAAGAACACCGGGATGAACACGGCAACGAGCGACAGGGTGATCGACACGATGGTGAAGGCGATCTCGCGCGAGCCGATCAGGGCCGCCTGGAACGGTTTTTCGCCGTTCTCGATGTGGCGCACGATGTTCTCGAGCATCACGATGGCGTCGTCGACGACGAAGCCCACCGACAGCGTCAGCGCCAGCAGCGAGATGTTGTCGATGGAATAGCCCATCACATACATCGCCGCGAACGTTCCGATCAGCGACACCGGCAGCGCCAGCGTCGGGATGATGGTGGCGGTCAGCGACTTCAGGAACAGGAAGATCACCAGCACCACGAGGGCGATGGACAGCATCAGGGTGAATTCGACGTCGTGCACGGCCTCGCGGATCGGCAACGAGCGGTCGTTCAGCACGTCGAGGCCGATCGAGGCCGGCAGCTGCTCCCGATAGGTGGGAACGCGGTCGCGGATCCGGTCCACGACCTCGACGGTGTTGGCGTCGGACTGGCGGAAGATGGCGATGATCAGCGACCGCTTGCCGTTGTACCAGCTGGCCGCCTCGTCATTCTCGACCGAGTCCCGGGTCTTTGCCACGTCCTCGAGCCGCACCGGAGTCGAGTTGCGCGAGGCGACGGTCAGGTCGTTATAGTCACTGGCGCGCCGCAGCTGGCCGGTGGCCTCGATGGTCACGCGCTGGCGTTCGCTGCGCAGCGTGCCTGTCGGCTGGTTGGAGTTGGCCTGGGCGACGGCCGTGCGAAGGTCCTGGAAGGCGAGGCCGCGCGCCGACAGGGCCTCGGGATCCACCATGATGCGCACGGCATACTTCTGAGCGCCGAAGATCAGCGCCTGAGCGACGCCGGGGATCTGCGAGATCTGCTGCTGCAGCACCGTCTCCGCATAGTCGTTGACCGTCGACAGCGGCAGCGTGTCGGAGCTCACCACCAGGAACAGGATCGGCTGGTCGGCCGGATTGACCTTGCGGAAGCTCGGCGGGTTCGGCAGGTCGGACGGCAGGCGTCGCGCGGCCGCACCAATGGCCGACTGTACGTCAAGTGCCGCGCCGTCGATGTTCCGGTCGAGATCGAACTGCAGGACGATGTTGGTCGCGCCCTGCGTCGACACCGACGTCATGGCGCTGATGCCGGAGATGTTCGAAAACTGCCGCTCGAGCGGCGCGGCGACGGAGGCCGCCATCGTCTCGGGGCTTGCGCCGGGCAGCTGCGCCTGCACGCTGATGGTCGGGAAGTCGACGCGGGGAAGGGCGGCGACAGGGAGCTGACGATAGCCAAAGAGGCCGAAAATGATGAACGACAGCGTCATCAGCGTCGTCATCACTGGCCGGCGGATACAAAGCTCGGGAAGCGACATCAGCTGGCTCCCGGTCCGGTCTTTGTGGGTTTGGTATCCACATTCGCGCCGGCAGCGGGCGGAGCCGGCCGCGCTGGCGGGGCGCCCGGCCGCGCGCCGCCATCACCCTTGGGTTCGACCCTTGTGCCATCTGTGAGCATCAGCTGGCCGTCGGTGACGACGGTCTCGTTGCCTTCGAGGCCCGTCTTGATGACGGAAAGACCCCGCAGCGTGCGGTCGACCACGACCGGTCGGACCCTCGCCACATTGTCCTTCACGGTGAACACGATGGTGCCGTTCTGGCCTGTCTGCACGGCTTCCTTCGGAACCACGACGGCGTCGGGCTCCGTCCTGATGACAAGGCGGACATTGCACAGAGCGCTGGGCCAGAGGATTTCGTCGGCATTTTCGAAGATCCCGCGCAGTGTAACAGTGCCGGATGCCGCATCGACGGCGTTCTCGATCACCGCCACCTTGCCGTCGATCGCGTCCTCGGTCCCCTGCGGCGTTGCCTGGACCTTTGACGTGCCCTGCGCCAGCGCCGTCCGCAGCTCCGGCAGCAGACGCTGCGGCACGGCGAAGGACACATAGATCGGGCTCATCTGGTTGATGGTCGCCAGCGCCAGGCTGCCGTCACCCGTCTTGGCAATATTGCCCGCCTTCACGCCGGCAACGCCGATGCGCCCGCTGATCGGCGCGCGGATCGTGTAGTAGCTCAGGGACACATTGAGGTTCTCGAGCACCGCCTCGTCGGACCGGATCTGCGCCTGCAGGGTCGAGACCGACGTCTTGCTGTCGTCGAGCTTCTGCCGCGAGGCATATTCATTGGCGGCGAGCGCCTCGTTGCGCTTCACATCGCGCTGGGCCTGCTCGAGCTGGGCGCGGGAGCGTGCCAGCGTGGCCTCGGCCTGCTTGATCTGCGCCTCGATGCCGCGCTGGTCGAGCTGGAACAGGATATCGCCCTTCTTGACCTGGCTGCCGTCGTCGAACGCCACCGAGATGACCTGGCTCTCGACCCGGGAGCGCACCGTCACGCTCGCCAGCGGCTGCACCTGGCCGATCGTGTCGAACCGCACCGGCATCGGCCGGCGCTCGGCGATCCCGAGTGAGACCGGAACGACCCTTGGGCCCTGGCCGGGACCCCGGGCCGCGGAAGACGGCGTGGCCGGCTTGGGTGCGGTCTCTGGCTTGCCGGCGCCTTTCGGCTGGTACTCCGGCGGCAGCATGGACACGAGCTGATGTACCTGCTCTGGCATGTGGGGCCCGACCTGCGGCCAGTAGGTATGCGCGCCTGCCAGCGCGGCCGCGCCGATGGCGACGGCCAGAAGAACCGACTTGGCACCCATGAGGCTCGACTCCGACGACCACATTCTTCAACGGCACACACACCGGAGCTAAACAAGCCCAGTGTATTGGAGGACCGGTATAGCGCGCAAATAATCGGTTGAACACCCTTGCTATCTGATCCGGCAGACGTGAGCGCAGCATCGTGATCCCGCGGTTGCTGCTTCGCCCATGCGAGCGGCATGGCGGCCACCGCGCGGGCTGCAGGCGCTCGGAAAGAAGGCAAATTTGCCACAGCGGCCGCCGATGTCGCGATCGGTCAGGCCTGCTGATGGTCGCGACAAAAGATGCCTCGCAGTCCTTCTCCGTGCAGGGCGAG
>JBMOJG010000311.1:0-4653 GCA_049316925.1 Alsobacter sp.
AGGACCGCGAGGCGGGCGAATATGTCCGCCGCATCCGCGTGCCCGTTCCCGGCAGCAATGACCATGTGCGCGTCTTCAAGGTCTCCAAGCGCCGCGACGAGGACATCTCGTCGGTGCTGCTGGCCTGCCGCATCACCATCCAGGACGATGTCGTCGTGGCGGCGCGGATCGCCTTTTGCGGCATGGCCGGCATTCCCAAACGCGCGCCGCATGTGGAGGCGGCGCTGATCGGCGCGCCGGCCGGCGAGGGGCTGTCCTGGCGTCGCGCCGCCGACGAGCTGCCGCGTGATCTGACGCCGCTGGACGATCACCGCGCCTCGGCCACCTATCGCGCCCAGGTCGCCCGCAACCTGATCGTCAAGGCAATGGCGGAGATCGCCGGCGCGCCCTCCACGGCGACCCGCATCGCCGGTTTCCGCGAGGTGCGCGATGCCGCAGGCTGAGGGGCTCATGCCCGATCCGATGGTCGACGAGGTGCCGCTGCGCCATGTCCGCAAGCCGTTGCCGCATGACAGCGCCGCCAAGCACGTCCAGGGCGCGGCGGCCTACATCGACGACCTTCCCGAGCCGGCAGGCCTGCTGCATCTCGCCGTCGGCGGCGCGCCGGCGGCCCGCGGCCGCATCACGTCGGTCGATCTGGCCGCCGTCCGTGCCGCGCCCGGCGTGGTGGCGGTGATCACCGCCGCCGACGTGCCTGGCCGCAACGACATTTCCCCAGCGCTGGGCGACGAGCCGCTGTTTGCCTCCCGCGAGGTGCTGTTTCGCGGGCAGCCGGTCTTCGCCGTGGCCGCCCTGACCCGCGACGCCGCCCGCCGCGCCGCCCGGCTGGGCACCATCGGGATCGAGGCCGAGGCGCCGAGCGTCACCGTCGAGGACGCGCTCGCCCGCAACGAGACGGTGCTGCCCGATTATGTCTTCCGTCGCGGCGATTGCGCGGCCGCTTTGGCCGCCGCGCCGCACTGTGCCGTCGGCGCGATGCGGATCGGCGGGCAGGAGCATTTCTACCTGGAAGGCCAGGTCGCGCTGGCCACGCCCGGCGAGGACGGGGCGATGCACGTCCACTCCTCGACCCAGCACCCGACCGAGATCCAGCACGTCTGCGCCCGCGTGCTCGGCCTGCCGGATGCACTCGTCACCGCCGAGGTCCGGCGCATGGGCGGGGGCTTTGGCGGCAAGGAAAGCCAGGCCACCCAGTGGGCCGCCATGGCGGCGCTGGCCGCCCGTGTCACCGGGCACCCGTGCAAGATCCGGCTCGACCGCGACGACGACATGGCGCTCACCGGCAAGCGCCACGACTTCCGTGTCGACTGGGAGGTGGGCTTCGGCGACGACGGGATGATCTCAGCTGCCGCCATGGGGTTCATGGCCCGCTGCGGTTGCTCGGCCGATCTCAGCCAGGGCGTCGTCGACCGCACGATGTTCCACGCCGACAACGCCTATTTCCTGCCCGAACTCGTGATCGGCTCGCGCCGGCTGAAGACCAATACGGTCTCCAACACCGCCTTTCGCGGTTTTGGCGGCCCGCAGGGCATGGTGGCGATGGAGCGGCTGATTGACGCCGTGGCCTGGCGCCTCGGCATGGACCCGCTGGACGTCCGACTGGCCAATCTGTACGGGCCCGGCCGCGACCAGACACCCTACGGCATGACCGTCGACGACCACGACATCGCCCGCGCGCTGGTGGCCCAGCTCGAGGCGTCGAGCGACTACCGCGCCCGCCGCGCCGACATCACCGCCTGGAACAGCACCCAGCCGATCCTCAAGCGCGGCCTGGCGCTGACGCCGTTGAAGTTCGGCATCTCCTTCACGCTCACCCAGCTCAACCAGGCCGGCGCGCTGGTGCATGTCTACCAGGACGGCTCGGTGCAGCTGAACCATGGCGGCACCGAGATGGGGCAGGGGCTCTACCAGAAGGTCGCGCAGGTCACCGCCGAGGAGTTCGGCATCGCCATGGAGCGGGTGCGCATCACCGCCACCACCACCGACAAGGTGCCCAACACCGCCCCGACCGCTGCCTCGGCCGGCACCGACCTCAACGCCATGGCGGCGCGGATCGCCGCCCGCACGATCCGCGACCGGCTGGCCGCCTTCGCCGGCGAGCTGTTCGGCGTGCCGCCTGCCGAGGTCGCCTTCCGCGACGACCGGGTTTTTGCTGGCAATGAGAGCCTGCCCTTCGGCGATCTGACCCGCCGGGCCCATCTCGCTCGCATCTCCCTGTCGTCGACGGGGTTCTACCGAACGCCGAAGGTGGAATGGGACCGCGCGGCGGTCCGTGGCCGGCCCTTCTATTATTTCGCCTATGGGGCAGCCTGCGCCGAAGTCGTGATCGACACGCTGACCGGCGAGAACCGCGTAACCCGCGTCGACATTCTCCACGATGTCGGACGGTCCCTGAACCCGGCCATCGACATCGGCCAGATCGAGGGGGGGTTCGTGCAGGGCATGGGCTGGCTGACCACCGAGGAGCTGGTCTATGCCGCCGATGGCCGGCTGATGACCCACGCGCCGTCGACCTACAAGATCCCGGTCGCCTCCGACATGCCGGAGGATTTTCGCGTCGCCCTGTTCGACGGCGCCAACCGTGAGGACACGGTGTACCGCTCGAAGGCGGTCGGCGAACCGCCGGTGATGCTGGCGATCGCCGTTTTCGCCGCACTGGCCGACGCCGTGCATGCCGCTGCACCGGGGCGGGCATTGACGCTGGATGCGCCCGCAACGCCGGAGGCGATCCTGCGCGCCATCCATGTCCCGGCGGACGCCGCATGAGCGGCCTCTCGGCCCTGACCGGTTGGATGACCACGGGCCATCAGTCGGTTTATGCAGGATGTCGGCAATGACCGCCGTTTGGGCACGGCTGGACGAGGCGCTTGCCGCCAATGGCCGCGCCGCCCTGGTCACCTTGGCCGCCGTGGCGGGATCGTCGCCGCGCGAGGTTGGCGCCCGCATGGTGGTGCGGCCGGATGGCGGCTTCTGGGGCAGCATTGGCGGCGGTGCGCTCGAATGGGAGGTGCTGGCTCAGGCCCGCGCCGCGCTGGCGACGCCCGATGGCCCGGTCCTGCGCCGCGACTGGCCGCTCGGCCCCGAACTCGGTCAGTGCTGCGGCGGCCGGGTGACGACATGGACCGAGACCTTCATGGCGGCAGACCGGCCCGCCATCGCCACGCTGGTGGCGCGCGAGCGCGGCGGGCCGTTTGAGCTGTGGGCCTGGATCGGTCCGGACCGCCGGGTCCAGCGCTCGCCGGATCCGCAGGCCGGCGCCCTGTGCGAGCGCCATGGCGAGGCCTTCTACCCGGTCTGGCTGTTTGGCGCCGGCCATGTCGGCAGGGCGCTGGCTCTCGCGCTGGCGCCCCTGCCGGTGCGGCTGACCTGGATCGACGGGCGCGAAGCGGCCTTTCCAACCCACTCTCCTGCGAACGCCCGCACCCTGTGCCTGGCTGACCCGGCCGCGGCCCTCGCGACGGCGCCTGAAGACGCTACGGTGCTGGTCATGACCCACTCCCATGCGCTCGATCTCGCTGCCGTGGCCGCTGCGCTGCGCCGCCACGGCGACGCGCCGGTCGGCCTCATCGGCTCCGCCACCAAGCGTGCACGGTTCCTGGCGAGGCTGAACGCGGCCGGGCTCGGCGAGGCGGCGGCGGTGCGGCTGGTCTGCCCGATCGGCGTTCCCGGCATCGCCGGCAAGGAGCCGGCCATCATCGCTGCCGCGACGGCCGCCCAGGTCCTGCAGTGGCGCGATGCCGCTGCGGCCTGCCGCGTCCCGGAGCACACGCGCCGCAGTCTCGGGAGCCGTCCATGACAGACACCACCGACCATGCCTTCCTCAAGCGGGCCGTCGACCTGTCCTACGACCACATGCGCTCCGGCGAGGGCAAGCCGTTCGGGGCGGTCGTCGTGCTCGACGGTCGCAATGTCGGTGAGGGCTGGAATGCCATCTTCGCCCAGAAGGACCCGACCGCCCATGCCGAACTGATGGCCATCCGCCGGGCCCTCAAGGTCACCGGCCGGTCGGATCTCGAAGGCGCGGTGCTGTATGCGTCTGGGGAGCCCTGCCCGATGTGCCTCGGCGCGATGTATTTCACCAAGGTGACGCGCTGCGTCTACGCAACCACGCGGACCGAGGCGACCCGCATCGGCAACATCACCGAGGCGGTCTACGAGGAGTATCCGCTGCCGCCGGCGCAGCGCAGCCTGCCGTGCATCCACCAGCCGATGCCGGAGGCCAGCGCTGCCTTCGACGAGTGGCTCGCCCGCGCCCGCTGACCGATCCGCCACCCGAGGACCTGCCATGACCGCCGATGATGATCTGCGCCATCTTGCCCGCGCCGCCGAGCTGTCGCGCGCCCGCATGGAGGCGGGGCTGGGCGGCCCGTTCGGCGCCGTGATCGTGCGCGACGGAGGAGTGTTGGCCGAGGGCTGGAACGAGGTGACCTCGTCCAACGATCCGACCGCCCACGCCGAGGTGACGGCGATCCGCCGCGCCTGCGCGGCGGTCGGCGATTTCAGCCTGGCGGGGGCGACGCTTTACACCAGTTGCGAGCCTTGCCCGATGTGCCTGGCGTCGGCCTACTGGGCGCGGATCACCCGCATCGTCTACGCCAACACCCGCGATGAGGCGGCCGCGATCGGCTTCGACGACGCCTTCATCTATGACGA
>JBMOJG010000312.1:0-4614 GCA_049316925.1 Alsobacter sp.
CGACGGCGAAGGTGTCAGCAACGACGGCCGCCGTCGAGGCCCCGAGAATGATGCGAACCCCGTAGGTCTTCGACTGGCCCTCCAGCCGCGAGGCCAGGTTCACGGTGTCGCCCAGCACCGAATAATCGAAGCGCAGATCCGAGCCCATATTGCCGACGACGCAGGTGCCGGTGTTGAAGCCGATGCCGAGGTCGATGGGCAGGAAGCTGTCGCCGGCCGCCTCGGCCTCACCACGGCGAATGTCATTGAGCCCGTCGATCGCCGCCAGCATGCCGAGCGCGGCGCGACAGGCATTGGCGTGCTGGTCGGGATCGTCGAGCGGGGCGTTCCAGAACGCCATGATCGCGTCGCCGATGTACTTGTCGACGGTGCCCTTGTTGTCGAGGATGGCGTTGGTGAGCGGGGTCAGGAACCGGTTCATCAGCGCGGTCAGGCCCTGCGGGTCGTGCTTGTAGCGCTCCGAGATGCCGGTGAAGCCGCGCACATCGCTGAACATGATCGTCATCAGCTTCTCTTCGCCGCCCAGCACGAGCTTCTCGGGCGACTGCGCCAGCTGCTCGACGAGCGCGGGCGACAGGTATTGGCCGAAGGCGCCGCGGATGCGCTGCCGGTCGGCCTGGACCTGGAGATAATTCGTCGACAGCAGAGTCAGATAGATGGCGAAGCTGCCGCCTAGCGGGAAGGTCGCGTCGACCAGCAGGCCATGGCGCGAGAACGCGTACCACGATGCGTAGACGAGGGCCGCCGCGACGACCCCGCCGGCAAGGAACAGGGTCGTGGCGCGGACCTTGGGGGCAAACCAGATCAGCGCCAGGCCGATGACCAGCATGGCCGCCAGCTCGGCGAGCGAGGTCCACACCGGCGCCGTCAGGGTCGTGCGCGTCAGCGCGCTCTCCAGGATCTGGGCGTGCACCTCGACGCCCGGCAGGGTCCGGTCGACCGGGGTTGTCTTGGTGTCGAGCAGGCCAAGGGCCGAGGTGCCGACCAGCACCAGCTTGCCGGCGATCTTCTCGCGCGGCACGCGGCCCTCGAGGAGATCGATGGCCGAGACGTAGCGGTCCTGATCGTGGTGGGCGAAGTGGACCCAGATCCGCCCGGCAGGATCGGTCGGCAG
This sequence comes from Alsobacter sp., assembly GCA_049316925.1. Classification (GTDB taxonomy): domain Bacteria; phylum Pseudomonadota; class Alphaproteobacteria; order Rhizobiales; family Beijerinckiaceae; genus Alsobacter. The sequence goes on from JBMOJG010000312.1 coordinate 1,115, forward strand.
CTCGAAGCCCGGCAGCGCCACGGCGCCGATGCCGCCGGGCGTCGAGCGGATGAGGATGGCGCCGGCGCCGGTGACGACCCGCAGCATCTCCAGCGTCAGGGACGGCACCACCGCGCCTTCGGCCAGCATCACCATGGGGACGCGCCGGACGATGCCGTCCGGTTCCGGCAGGATGCTGAACAGGCCGCGGCCCGCGGCGGCATTCTCCAGCACGGGAATGTTCCGGCGGAGCACGGGAAACTGGACCATGAAGGGCTTGGGGTCCGGCCCCAGCATGCCGAAGCCGGTCTGCGGCAGTGGCTCGCTGACCGGCTCGCCCTCGCCGCGGTCGCCGGACTGGCCGAGCACGACGCGCATCCGGCCCATCATCCGGGCGAGCACCTCGTCATTGCCGGGAAGGGCGGACAGGCGCTGGCGCGTCTCCTCGTCGAGATTGCGCAGCCCGGCGGCGACGCGTGCGGGCGACAGCCTGTCCGGTTCGGCAAAGATCACGTCGAAGCCGACTGCGACGGCCCCGAGGCTGGCCAGCCGGCCGAGCAGGTCGGCGACCTGGGTCCGCGGCCAGGGCCATTGTCCCAGGCCCTTGAGGCTGCGTTCGTCGATGTCGAGGATGACGACCGGGCGCACCTGGGCATCGCGCGGCTTGGTGCGCTGATAGAAGTCGAAGGTGCGCAGCCGCACCGCCTCGACAGGCGCGGGATCCCAGATGCTCAGCGCCGCGAGCCCCGCCAGCAGGACCAGCGCGAGAAGGCGACCGAGGCCAACCCGCTTGGCAAGGCGTCGCAGGAACCGCATCGCTCATCCCGGTTGCGGCGCTGCGCTCTGCAGCACCGGCGGGCAGAGACTAGACTGTTGAGCCCGGGACGCGAAGGGGTGGCTGCGCAACACACGACAGGGTTCGAGCAGAGCCAGGCTACAGGCGACGCACAGCGCAACCAAGGGTTTACCGATGCTGGTCGTGACGCGATCGGCGATCCCGCACTGCGGTGATTGAGCAGGCGCAGCAAAATGATGATAAGAAACGCACAGAGCGTGTCGGACAGGTTCGACTTGGCCAGGGAGACATCAATGGCTCAGACCAAGGTCCTGATGGTGGTTCCCCGTTTCTCATCGGGTTCGTTTTGGAACTATGGCAAGACCTGCGAGCTGGTGGGCGCCAAATATCCGGCGGCTCCACTCGGGCTGATCACGGTGGCGGCGATGTTGCCGAAGGACTGGGACATCCGGCTTGTCGACCGCAATACCGACGACCTCACCGACGCCGACATTGCCTGGGCCGACATGGTGATGACGGGCGGCATGCTGCCTCAGCAGTTCGACACCGTGTCACTGATGGAACGGGTTCAGAAGGCCGGGCGACCCATCGTGATCGGCGGACCGGACGCGACATCCAGTCCGGCGGCCTATGCGGCGGCGGATTTTCTCGTGCTCGGCGAAGCCGAGGGCATTCTCGACCGGTTCGTCGCCGCCTGGCAGGCCGGCGAGCGCACGGGACGATTCGAGGCGGAGAAGTTCCAGGCCGACGTGACGACGACGCCGACACCGCGCTTCGACCTGCTGAAGCTCAAGGACTACATGCATGTCGGCGTGCAGTTCTCGCGCGGCTGCCCGTTCACCTGTGAGTTCTGCGACATCATCGAGCTCTATGGCCGCAAGCCGCGGACCAAGACGACGGCACAGATGCTGACCGAGCTCGATGCGGTGCTGGCGCTCGGTTACCGCGGCCATGTCGATTTCGTCGACGACAACCTTGTCGGCAACAAGAAGGCGCTGAAGGCCTTCCTGCCCGAGCTCGTCGCCTGGCAGAAGCGCAACGGCTACCCGTTCGAGTTCTCGACCGAAGCCTCGATCAATCTCGCCGACGATCCCGAACTGCTGGAGATGATGCGGCAGGCCAATTTCTTCGCGCTGTTTGTCGGCATCGAGAGCCCCGATCCCGAGACGCTGCGGCAGATGCAGAAAAAGCAGAACACGCGCCGGAGCATCCCCGACAGCATCCACAAGCTCTACGGAGCCGGCATGTTCGTCACGGCCGGCTTCATTGTCGGCTTCGACAATGAGAAGGACGGCGTTGGCGATGGAATCGTCCAGCTCATCGAAGATTCGGCGATCCCGGTTGCCATGGTGGGTCTGCTCTATGCGCTTCCCAACACGCAGCTGACGCGGCGGCTCGAGAAGGAAGGCCGCCTGCACCCCACGCACGACGTCGATTCCGGCGGCGTCGAGGCCGACCAGTGCACGGCCGGCCTGAACTTCGACACGCTGCGCCCGCGTCGCGACACGCTCGTCGATTTCCGCGAGGTGGTGGAGCGGACCTACACGCCCGAAGCCTATTTCGGTCGCGTGCGACAATCAGGCCGGGCGCTGGTCATCAAGGCGCCGGGCGGAAAGATCGCCCTGCGCGACCTGCCGCGGGATCTCGGCCGCTTCCTCTGGCTGGCGATCGGCCTGTCACGCGGGTCGTCCGAGGTCCGCTGGCAGTTCTGGAAAACCGTGCTCGATACGGCATTGCACAACCCCAAGGCGCTGAAGCCGGTGATCTCGATGATGGGCCTCTATGCCCATCTGGGCCCGTTCTCGCAGTTTGTCCTCGAGCGCATCAGCCTGCAGATCGCCGATCTCGACGAAGGGCGCTGGCAGCGGCCGGAGCCGATCGAGGCCGAGCGGGCCGTGGAAACGGCCGCGGCCTGAGCCCTAAGCCGCGGTCGATCAAATGCGCCTGGGAGGGGGAGGCGGTGGCATTTCCCCCTCGTCATCCTCATTGGTCGGCGCGACCGGCACGGCGTAGACACCGCTCAACCACCTGTTGAGATCAACGTCGGCACAGCGCTTCGTGCAGAACGGCCGGTAGGCGAGCTGCGCCGGGCGGCGGCAGATCGGGCAAGGCTTTCCAGGATCGGGAATGGCTTCGGACATGCGCCCCGCATAGCGGAGGTTGGCCGGGAGGTCGAGCCTTTGCCTCCCAACGATGCGGCCCGATCAGGCGCCGGAACGGCCTTCCAGCACGATGACCGCCCGGCGGTTCTGTGAATAGCAGGTGACGTCGGCGCACTTCTTCACCAGCTCGGTGTTGCCGAACGCCTTGACGCGGGTGCGGATCGGCGCGACGCCCTTCGAGATCAGGTAGGCGCGGGTGTTCTCGGCGCGCTTCTGGCTGAGCTGCATGTTGAACTCGGCGGTTCCCGGCTCGTCGGCAAAGCCCTCGACCTTGATCTTCCACTGCGGGTACTGGGCGAGGAACTCGGCCTGCTTGTCGAGGGTGACCCTGGCGGTGTCGTTCAGTTCCGCAGATTTCTCCGTGAAGTAGATGCGGCGGCCGACATTGACGATGAAATCCTCGTTGGAGCCGGCCGGAATGTCGACGCCGGCGCCGACCGGGGCGTCGGTGACGTCAGGCGACGCCACCTTCTCCATGCTCGAGCAGCCGGCGAGCGCCAGCACCAGCCCGATCGCCATCATCCCGCCGCGGATCGCGCGCGCTGCCGCATACGCCATACCCA
>JBMOJG010000313.1:0-4595 GCA_049316925.1 Alsobacter sp.
CGGTGACCAGCGGCGCCTCGGTGCGGCCGGGATCGCGGCCGATCAGCCAGCCGGAAGGGTCACTCGACAGCTTCGGCACGGACGGCACGGCCAGTCGCTCGTGGCCGGCGGCGAGGCTCGCCTGCAGTTCGCCAACAGTCTTCGGCCGGCCCGAGGCCTTGTCGTAGAACACGCCGCGGTTGGCCGCCGCCTGCTCGGGAAACAGCTCGGTCGCCGGCGTGCCCGGACTGGAGGCGGCTTTGCGCAGCAGCTCGCCGGCGCCCGACGAACCGAGGAAATGCGCCGCATACAGCTCGCCCTGGGTCGGCGCCCGGCCGAGGGTCCCCGCGAGCTGCGCAGCGTTGCGCTGGGTGAAGGCCCCGGCCATCACCGCCGCCACCTTGGGGTCGTTACGCAGGTCGAGGATCTGCTGGCGGACCGCCGGATCGGCAACCTCGTAGCGGCCGGGCCGGGCCTCGACGATCTTGTCAGCAGCCGCGCCGAGGCCGTGCTCGGCACCCGCCGCCTTCACCACGCCGAGCCAGGTCTGCTCGATGAACTGGAACAGCCCCGATGCCGACGACGTCTTCGCCTTCGCCGCCGGATCGAGCGCCGACTCGCGCTGGGCCGTGCGCAGCAGATAGTCGAAATCCGTGCCGGTCCGCTGCGAGCCCGTGCGGATCGCATCGACCACCGGGCTCGCCGGGCGGGCCTCTGGCGCGGCCGCGGGCGCTGGCGCTGGGGTGGTGAACAGGAACATGGGCACTCCGGGGCGCAGGCCGGCCGGGGGCCGCCGCGTCTGGCCTGACAGAGTGGCGATTTATGGTAAACGAACCGTTGCGGGACCCGGCATCGCGAATCGGACCGCATGGCCTGAACGAGGGAACGCCGATGTCCGCAGATCCCGAACGCGAAAGCCGGCGCCATCCCCGCGGCGGGCTCTACCTGGAGGACTTCGTCGTCGGCGAGCTGTTTAGCCATCGTCTCACCCGCACGGTGACGCAGATGGACAACATGCTGTTTTCCAACATGACGTTGAACCCGCAACCTCTTCATATCGATCGGCATTTCTGCGCGACCGAGACCGAGTGGGGGCAGCCGCTGATGAACTCCCTGTTCACGCTCGGGCTGATGATCGGCATCGCCGTCAACGACACCACGGTCGGCACCACCATCGCCAATCTGGGGATGACCGACGTGCGCTTCCCCGCCCCGCTGTTCGAGGGCGACACCGTGTCGTGCACCACCGAGATCACCGGCGTGCGCGGCTCGCAATCACGCCCCGACGCCGGCATCGTCGAGATGCACCACCGCGCCTACAACCAGAACGGCATTCTGGTGGCCGAGTGCCGCCGAAGCGCGTTCATGCGCCGCCGGCCGGCCTGAGATGCGCTCCCTCCTGTTCGTTCCGGGCGACCAGCCCCGCAAGATCGAGAAGGGACTGGCGAGCGGCGCCGACGTGCTGCTCATCGATCTGGAGGATTCGGTCGCGCCGGCCAACAAGGTCGCGGCCAGGGCGGTGGCCCGCGACGCCATCGCGGCGGCCAAGGAGGCCGGTGCCGCCCCGCGGCTGTTCGTCCGCGTCAACGCGCTCGACACCGGTCTGACGGATGACGATCTCGACCTTGTGATGCCGTCCGGCCCGGACGGCATCCTTCTGCCCAAGGCGGTGTCCGGCATGGATGTGCAGCACCTGGCCGCCAAGCTGGCGGTGCGCGAGGCCGAAAATGGCCTTCCCGACGGCGGCACGGTGATCATCGCCATCGCCACCGAGACGGCCGCCTCGCTGTTCACCATGGGCAGCTACCGCGGCGCCACCCACCGGTTGGCGGGCCTGACCTGGGGGGCGGAAGACCTCTCCGCCGACCTCGGCGCCGAGACCAACCGGACGTCCGACGGCCTGCTCACCGACCCCTACCGGATGGCGCGCGTCCTGACGCTGTTCGCCGCCCATGCGGCCGGAGTCGCCGCCATCGACTCGGTGTTCACTGCCTTCCGCGACGACAAGGGTCTGGCCGCCGAATGCGCCGCGGCGCGGCGCGACGGCTTCACCGCCAAGATGGCGATCCACCCGGCGCAGGTGCCCGTCATCAACGCCGCCTTCACGCCGACGGCCGAGGCCGTGGAACGGGCCCGGCGCATTGTCGCGCTGTTCGAGGCCACGCCCGACGCCGGCGTCATCGGCCTCGATGGCGAGATGCTGGACCGTCCCCACCTGTTGCGCGCGCGGCGGCTGCTCGACCGGGCCGGCTGACCGGCCTCTACCGGTCAGCCGGCGTCAAGCCGGTCAGCCGGCGTCAAGCCGGTCCCCAGACCGCGGCCGGCACCGGCACAAGCTGGAACCGGCGTCAGCCGGCGCCGGGAGGACGGACGATAGAGAACACCTCGTTGACCACCGCATAGTCGGCATAGCCGCAGCGCGCGATCGGCCGCGCCGCGGTGATGTCGAAGCGCCCACCATGGATGTAGCGGTCGTCGATGTGGACGCCCACCACCTCGCCCAGCACCAGCCAGTTCTCGATCTTCATACCGGTGCTGGTCTGTAGCTGCTTGATCTCGACAAGCCGGCACTCCAGCGCGGTCGGGATCCCCTTGATGCGCGGCGCCCTGACCATCTGCGAGGCCTCCTGCTCGAGTCCCGCATGGGCGAACTCGCTCACCCCGCGCGGCAGCGGCGCCGACGTCGCATTCATCGCGTCACGCAGATCCCATGTCGCCAGATTACACACGAATTCATGCGTTTCAGCGATGAAGCTCACCGCGTCTTTCATCCCCTCCGACGAGAAACCGACGATCGGCGGACGCGACGCGAAGGCGTTGAAGAACGAATAGGGCGACAGGTTCACGGCGCCGTTGGCCGCCATGCAGCTGATCCAGCCAATGGGACGCGGGGCGACGATGGCCTTGAAGGGATCGTGCGGCAGGCCGTGGTCGTTGCGGTCGGTGCTGTAGAACATGGCTTCATCCGTTCCAGCGGGTGACGATGTCGGAGAGCGGCGGCCTGGGCCGGTCGTTTGGCTTGGCGCCATGCCCGATATGCACGAACCCGGCCATGCGTTCGCTCTCCGCGACACCCAGCAGGGCCAGCACCCGGCGGTCATACGCCATCCACTCGGTCAGCCAGGCAGTGGCAAACCCCATGGCGTTGGCGGCGACGCACAGCAGCATGGCCGAGGCGCCGGCCGACAGCTCCTGCTCCCAGACCGGGATCTTCGGATGGGCGCCGGCGCGGCTGACAACGCCGACGACCACCGGCGCACGGGTGAAGCGGGTCTCCTCGATCTCCCGGCGCTTGGGGTCGATATCGGGCTGGTCGGCCAGCGCCAGCGCGGCGGCGGCGGCGCCGATCCGCTGGCGGGCCTCTCCCGCGATGACGATGAACCGCCACGGGCAAAGCTTGCCGTGGTCGGGCACCCGCGAGGCGATGGCCAGGATGGTGTCGAGCTCGGCCACGGTCGGACCCGGGCCGGTCATCAGGTGGGGAGCGACGGAGCGGCGCTCCTGCAGCAGGCGGATCGTGTCGGACATGAAGGCTCCGGCCAAAACGGCGTCAGCAACGATGGGATCACTTCGCCCGGCAGGGGCGCAACGCGGCGTCGTTCATGCGTCATTCAGCCGGCGGATGCAAAACCACATGTCGGAGAGGGCAGACCATGTGGTCGCAGGCCGGCGCCATGCGCCCGGCGGCGCCGGGTGGATCCGGCCGCCGAAGTCCTGCCGCGAGACCTGCCCGCATGTTCTCCCCCGACGATCCTACCGCCCAGGCCGGAGCCGCCTGGACGAGCCGCAGCCTGTGGCTGGCGCTCGCCGCGGTGCTGGCGGTGTGGTCCATCGCCGCGGCAAGCTGGAGCCTCACCGGTGCCGTCGTGCCGTGGGATTCGAAGAACCATTTCTACCCGATGCTGCGCTATCTCGGCGCCGCCCTGGCCCAGGGCGAGTGGCCGCTGTGGAACCCCTACCATTTCAGTGGCCATCCCTCGGTCGCCGATCCGCAGTCGCTGCTGTTCACCCCCACCATGGTGCTGTTTGCCTGGCTGGTGCCGGCGCCCTCCATGCAGCTGTTCGACCTCGTGGTGTTCGCCCATTTGCTGTTGCCGGCCATTGCCGTTGTGATGCTGTTTCGCGCCCGCGGCTGGCATGCGGTGGGCGCGGTGGCGGCCGCCATCATGATCATGCTGGGAGGCTCGGCAGCAGCACGGCTGCAACACACCGGCATCATCGTCTCGTATGCGTTCTTCCTGCCGACGCTGGTGTTCCTCGATGCCGCGCTTGCCCGGCGGTCTTGGTTGGCAGGGGTGGGCTTTGCCCTGTGCGCCGCCCTGATGGCACTCGGGCGGGACCAGGTCGCCTTCCTGTGCTGCCTGGCGATTGTCGGCTTTATCGTCGAACGGGGGCTCGCCTCCGGCCGGCCGCTGCCCTGGCTTGTCGCCCGGTTGCCGCTGCTGCTGGTCATGGGCGCGGTCATCGTCGCCCTGCTGGCCGTTCCGGCGGTGCTGACCATGCAGTTCCTGGCCGATTCCAACCGCCCGACCATCGCGTATGGCGTGGCGGCGATGAACTCGCTGCCGCCGTCCAGCCTGGTGACCCTGCTCGCCCCCAACATCTTCGGCACGCTG
>JBMOJG010000314.1:0-4585 GCA_049316925.1 Alsobacter sp.
TGCTGCGCACCGACTACATCAAGTTCGCCCGCGCCCGCGGCCTGAGCGACCGCGCCGTGCATTTCGGCCATGCCCTGAAGAACACGCTGGTGCCGGTGATCACCATCGCGGGTCTGCAGCTCGGTTCGATCATCGCCTTCGCGCTCATCACCGAATATGTCTTCCAGTGGCCCGGCATGGGCGCGCTGTTCCTCGGCGCGGTGCAGAACGTCGACATCCCCATCATGGCGGCCTATCTGCTGCTGATCGCCTTCATCTTCGTGATGGTGAACCTCGTCGTCGACATTCTGTACGCGGTGGTCGACCCGCGGCTGCGCACCAGCATGCAGGCGGCGTGAGGGCACCATGACCGACCAAGCCGACGCCGTGGACGTGAAGGCGCAGGTCGAGGCGGCGCGCGCCCGGGCCCCGTCCTGGCTTGCAAGGTTCCGTGACAGCGACATCCTGGCGAGCTTCCTGTCCTCCAAGGTCACCATGCTGTCGGGCTTCATCACTGTCCTGATGATCGTCGGCGCCCTGTTCGCCACCTGGATCGCGCCGACCAATCCGTTCGACCCCGCCAGCGTCAACCTGATCGACTCGCTGTTTCCGCCGCGCTGGGTCGAGGGTGGCGACCCGCGCTTCCTGCTCGGCACCGACAACCAGGGCCGCGACCTGTGGTCGGCGATCCTCTACGGCATGCGCGTCTCGCTGATCATCGGCATCTGCGGCGTCATCATCGCGGCCACGCTGGGCATCGGCCTCGGCCTTCTGGCCGGTTATGCGGGCGGTCGCGTCGACGCCTTCATCATGCGGGTCGCCGACATCCAGCTCACCTTCCCGGCGATCCTGATCGCGCTCGTTATCGACGGCGTCGTGCGAGCTTTGTTCAAGGGCCTGCCGCGCGAGCAGACCGCCTTCGGTGTCCTCGTCATCTCGATCGGCCTGTCCTTCTGGGTGCAGTACGCCCGCACGGTCCGCGGCTCGACGCTGGTGGAGAAGAACAAGGACTATGTCCAGGCCGCCCGCCTGATCGGCATCCCGGCGCCGCTGATCATGCTGCGCCACGTGCTGCCCAACGTCATCGGCCCGGTGCTGGTGATCCTGACGATCAACCTGGCGCTGGCCATCATCACCGAGGCGACTTTGTCGTTCCTGGGCCTCGGCCTGCCGCCGACGCAGCCCTCGCTGGGAACGCTGATCCGCATCGGCAATGACTTCCTGTTCTCCGGCGAATGGTGGATCGTCGCCTTTCCGGGGGTGACGCTGGCCGTCTTCGTGCTGGCCGTGAACCTCCTCGGCGACTGGCTCCGCGACGCCCTCAACCCGAAATTGCGATGACCGAGCCGATCCTCTCCGTCCGCGGCCTCACGGTCGAGTTCGTCACCCGCCGCGGCACGCTGCGGGCACTGGACAACATCTCCTTCGACATCGCCCGCGGCGAGGTGCTGGGCGTCGTCGGCGAATCCGGCGCCGGCAAGTCCGTGACGGGGTCGGCCGTCATCGGCCTGATCGAGCCGCCCGGCCGCATCGCCGGCGGCGAGATCCGCCTTGCCGGGCAGCGCATCGACAATCTCGGGCGCGACGCCATGCGGCATGTGCGCGGCAAACGCATCGGCATGGTGTTCCAGGACCCGCTGACGAGCCTCAACCCGCTCTACCGGGTCGGCGACCAGCTGGTCGAGACCATCCTCGCCCATCTGCCGCTGTCGCCTGCGGCGGCACGCAAGCGCGCTATTGATCTCCTCGCCGAGGTCGGCATCCCGGCGCCCGACCGCCGCATCGACGGCTATCCGCACGAGTTCTCTGGCGGCATGCGCCAGCGCGTCGTCCTCGCCCTCGCGCTCTGTGCCGAGCCCGAGCTGGTTATCGCCGACGAGCCGACGACGGCGCTCGACGTGTCGGTGCAGGCGCAGATCATCGCCCTCATCCGGCGGCTGTGCCGCGAGCGTGGCACAGCCGTGATGCTGATCACCCACGACATGGGCGTCATCGCCGAGACCGCCGACCGCGTCGCCGTGATGTATGCCGGGCGCATCGCCGAGATCGGGCCCGTGCGGGACGTGGTGCAGGATCCGCTGCATCCCTATGCGGTCGGGCTGATGGGATCGATCCCGACGCTGGCCGGCGAGGCCGAGCGCCTCGTCCAGATCCCCGGCTCGATGCCGCGCCTCACCGCCATCCCTGCCGGATGCGCGTTCAACCCGCGTTGCCCGCGCGTGTTCGCCCGCTGCCATGTCGAGCGGCCCGAACCGATCACCCGCGGCGCCCACCGGGTGGCGTGCTTCCTCTACGATCCGGCCTCGGGCCTGCCGGACCCGCGGTCGCGCGAAGCCGTGCGCCCGGAGGTCGGCGCGTGAGCATGCTTGTCGAGATCCGCGACCTGCGCCGTGTCTTCGACGTCTCGAAGCCGTGGCTGGAGCGCACGCTGGCGCGCGAATCCCGCATGCTGCTGAAGGCTGTCGATGGCGTCTCCTTCAGCATCCAGCGCGGCGAGACCTTTGCGCTGGTCGGCGAATCCGGCTCCGGCAAGTCCACCGTCGCCCGCATGGTGGTGGGGCTTCTCCAGCCGACCTCCGGCGAGGTGATGATCGACGGCGTGTCGATGACTGCGGCCGCCGACGCAGCCGCGCGGCGACGCCTGCGCCGGCGCATCCAGATGATCTTCCAGGATCCCTATGCCAGCCTCGATCCGCGCTGGCGCGTCGGCCGCATCATCGCCGAGCCGATCCGCGCCTTTGGCGTCGCCCGCGGCGATGCGGTGACCGCCCGCACCGGCGAGCTGTTGCGCCTTGTCGGGCTCGATCCCGCTGACGCCGCCAAGTTCCCGCACGAGTTCTCCGGTGGCCAGCGCCAGCGCATTGCCATCGCCCGCGCGCTGGCGGCCGAATCCGACTTCATCGTCTGCGACGAGCCGACCTCGGCGCTCGACGTCTCCGTCCAGGCGCAGATCCTCAACCTGATGCGCGACCTGCAGGACCGGCTGGGCCTGACCTATCTGTTCATCAGCCACAATCTGGCGGTGGTCCGCCATATGGCGACGACCATCGGCGTCATGTATCTCGGCCGCGTCGTCGAGGTTGCGCCGGCGCGCCAGCTGTTCGCCGCACCGCGCCATCCCTACACGCGGATGCTGCTCGATGCGGTGCCGGACCTGGCTTTGTCCGGGCGGCCGCGCACTCCCGTGCAGGGCGAGATCCCCAATCCGATCTCGCCGCCGACGGGCTGCACCTTCCACCCGCGCTGCGGCCTGGCCAATGACCGCTGCCGTCGCGAGAATCCGGTGCTGCGCGATGGCGTCGCCTGCCACGCCGTCGAGGAGGGTCGCGACATGGCAATGCCCGCTGCCGTGGTTACGGCCTGAACGGCGTAGCTTAGGTCACGGCTTCGGCGCGCTGACGGGTTGCGGCGGCTTCACCGCCTCGCGCGGTGGCGCCGTGCCGCTCTTCGGCCGACTGGTGCGATACTGGCCGCGATCGACGGCGATGATCACGACGGCGGCGAGAACAAGGCTCATCAGCCACCAGGATTGCGCTGCCCCCTGCCCGGTGATGGCCAGCACGAAGGCGACCACCAGCGTCATCAGCGCGCCCGGCGCGACGCCGGGGCTGAGCCGGCCTGTGGCCAGCACGGCCCGGCCGAGCAGCAGGGCGAGTGCAATCGCGCCCAGGAATCCAAGCTCGAACCACACGTCCGACAGCAGCCCGCTGGGCGCCGACTGGGGGACGAGCCCGGCCAGCTTGGCGCGCAATGCCGTATCGAGACCGTGCCCGGTGATCAGCCGCAGCGGATCGTCGGTGACGATGCGCCCCCAGGTCCGCACGGTTTCAACCATCGGATGCAGCGGGCCGTAGATCATCTTGGTGACGGCCCGCAGGGCCAGCGGGATCGCAGGTGCGATCAGCACGAGCCCAGGCAGCAAGACGAGGGCGGCCATCCGCCCGGCAGCGGGCCGCACCGTGGCGAGCGCGAACACCGCTGCGCCGGCGCCCAATGCCGCCAGGCCCGCATAGGCCTCGGCGAGCACGACCGCCACCGTGACGAGCACCACCAGCAAGAAGCCCGACACCAGCCGGTCCTTGGTCAGCAGCCAGGCCACCGCCGCCGGCGTCATCAGCACGATCACGATCAGGCCGCGCTCGAGCAGCCAGTGGTCCAGCGCCGGGTCGGCGCTGCGGCCCGTCAGCGTGCGCAGGGCCAGCACCACGGCCAGGATCGCCCCGAGTCCAAGCCCGATCGGCAGCAGATAAAGGTTCGACACGCGCATCCGCTCGGGCAGCGCCGTCACGGCGATCAGCCCGCCGAGGCCGACGCCGACGATGTTCAGGAGCCTGTCGGCGGCCTCGCCGGGAAACGGCGTCCACAACAGCGACAGCCCGGCCCAGAATGCCAGGAACGTGGCGACCCCGCCTGTCGGGCTGCGCAGCGCCCGCCAGGCCCGCTGCAACGGCTGCCGGCCTTCCGACTCGATGGCCGTCGCCAGCACCATCAGGACGATCGCCAGCGGTGCGATGATCACCAGCCCGCGGCGTGATCCCACGGCCAGCAGCGGCCCGGCCGCGACCAGCAAGCCGAAGCCGACGCGTCGCAGCAGGCCTGCTGCACC
>JBMOJG010000315.1:0-4583 GCA_049316925.1 Alsobacter sp.
TGGCATCCGCCACCGTCACATGGGTGGTGTTGGCGGATTCACCGGCGCGCAGGCCGGGGCCCCAGCGCAGGGCGCGGCCGGGGTCAATCCGCGCACGGCGGTCGGCCGCATAGGCCTTGTCGGTCAGGCGCGCCACCGGCACGTCGACGAAGGCCGGGTCGGCGGTGGCGACGGCCCGGTCGGCGAAGGCGATCTTCAGCACCTCGGCCAGCAGATGGATGGCCTGCGGCGTGGCGAAGCCGCGCGCGGCGACGTCGCAGCCCTCGAGGATGTTCAGCATCTGGACGATGTGGACGCCGGCGGAGGCCGGTGGTGGCGGGCCATAGATCGCGACGCCACGATAGCTGCCCACCACGGCCTCGCGTTCCGCCACCCTGTAGGCCGCAAGGTCGCGCTGGTGGACGAGGCCGCCACGCGCCGCCAGCGCCTGCGCCAGCGCGTCGCCGAGGGGGCCACCGTAAAGGGCATCGGCGCCGTCGCGGGCTACGGTTCGCAGCGTCTGCGCATAGTCGGCCTGGACGAGCCGGTCGCCGGCCCGCAGCGGCGCACCACCGGGCAGGAAGAGCGCCGCCAGCGCCGGATCCGACGCGAGATCCGCAGCCGTTCCGGCGATACAGTCGGAGAGATAGGGCGTCACGGTGAAACCGACCTGTGCCAGCCGGATGGCAGGCGCCACCACCGCCGCAAGCGGCATCGTGCCGAACCGTTCCAGCGCGATGCACCATCCGGCCAGGGCCCCAGGAACGGCCACGGACAGGGGCCCGACCGCATTGCGCCGGTCCCGCGTCTCGCGATAGTCGGGCAGCGTGTCGGAGACCGTCGCGTACATGTCCGGAGTGGCGGCGGCCGGCGCCGTGCTCAGGCCGTCGAGGATCACATGGCGCCCGTCCGGCAACCGCAAATGGGCGATGCCGCCGCCGAGCAACCCGACCATCATCGGTTCGACGACGGTGAGGGCAAACAGGGCCGCAATGGCGGCATCGACGGCATTGCCGCCAGCCAGCAGCATCTCGCTGCCGGCGGCCGAGGCGAGCGGATGGTTCGCCACCACCATCCCGCGCGAGGCCGTTGCAGGCCGCTTCTCGCAGTTGAAGGGCCAACCCATCCCGGTCAGGCCGTGGCCAGAAGCGCATGGTTGTGCAGCAGACGCATCGCAGGGCTCCGTCGTCTCAAGAGCGGCCTGCAAAAGACGACCATGGCCGCATGGGCGTCAAGCCGGGCGGAAGATCGCCATGACGCGGCGGTGCCGCGGCCACCGTCCGGCCGCAGCCCGCTGAGAACAATCACGCGTCCTTGGACTTGCGCTTGCGCGCTGCCTTGCCACCGGTCTCACCAGCCGTCTCCTCGGCGACCGGAACGGCGACGATGCGGCGCGAATTGCCGAGCCCGATGCGCTTGGCAAGTTCCGAGCGCTGCTCCGCATAGGCGGAGGCGACCATCGGATAATCCGACGGGAGGCCCCAGCGCACCCGGTAGTCGGCCGGCGACAACGCGTGCTCCGTGCCAATATGCCGCTTGAGGGACTTGAAGCCCTTGCCGCATTCCAGGCAGTAGACCGTCTCGGGAGTGACCGACTTGCGCACCGGCACCGCCGGCTTGGGAGCCTCGACGGGCGCGGCAGGTACATGGCCGGCCGCAGCTGCGCGCAGGGCGGAGTGGACACTGGCGATGGCCGCGACGAGTTCAGTTGACGACAGTGTATTGGCGCCCGCGTAAGCCGCCACAACGTCGGCCGTCAGTTCGAGATATTTGGTGTCATCTGTCACGCTGGAGTTCCTTTGCCGGTCAGAAGAGGATTGAAGCGAGAATAACAGAATGCTGGAGTGCCCGTAAAAAAAACAGGGCCTCAACCGGCAGTCACGAATGGCTACTGATCACAAAATCGAAACAATATTGATTCGAATGCAAGACTCCAGAAAAATCTCATCCGTTTCAGGGCTTTGCCAGATTTTTGGCATCACTCCTGCGCGGTAAAGGCGCGAACACGTATGAATAATCGCATGATTCGATTCGGCGACAAGGCGTTCAACATTCACCACGTCGCGCGGCTGGCGGCAGGGCGCGGCCCGATTGAGCTCAGTGATGCAGCAAAAGCGCGGGTGGTCGCGTCGCGCCTGATCGTCGAGCGCTATGTCGAGGGCGAAGAGCCTGTCTACGGCCTCAATACCGGGCTTGGCGGCAATATCGGTCATCGGATCGACCGGGATGAAATCCGGGCGTTCCAGACCCAGCTGCTGCGCGGCCGGGCCGTCGGCATCGGCCCGCCGCTGCCCGAGACGGTCTGCCGGGCGGCCCTGCTGGCGCGCATTACAGCCGCCGCGACAGGAGGCTCGGGTCTGTCGGTGGGCGCACTTGACCTGCTGGTTGCGCTGTTCAACCGGGGCGTGACGCCGGCGATCCCGGCCCGCGGCTCGATCAGCGCCGCCGACCTGGCGCTTGGCGCGCATCTCGGGCTGGTGGTGATCGGCCGGGGCGAGGCGTGGTTCGGCGGGCAGCTGCTGCCGGGCGGCGAGGCGCTGGCGCAGGCCGGCCTCGTGCCTGCAACGCTGGAGCCGAAAGACGGGCTGTCGCTTTGCAGCCACTCGGCCGCCAGTGCCGGCCTCGCCGCCGTGACTCTGTCGACTGCCACGGGAATGATGCTGGTTGCAGCGGCCGTCGCCGCACTGTCGTTCGAGGCCTATGGGGCCAACCCGCGCATCTTCGATCCGCGGGTCGCGGCGGCCCGGCCGGCGGCCGGACAGGCGAAAGCGGCGGCGCTGTTCCGCCACAGGCTGGCCGGCTCGCCACTCCACGACCATCCCCGCAGCGTGCAGGACGCGCTGTCGTTTCGCTGTCTGGCGCCGGTTTTCGGCAGCGCGCTGTCGGCCCTGGCGACGGCCCGTCGCGAGACGGAGGTCGAGATCAACCATGCGGGCGACAATCCGCTGGTGCTGCTCGACGACGGTGTCATCCTGCCGACGCCGAACTTCCACACGCCGGCGCTGGCGGTCGCCTGCGACACCCTGGCCATCGCGTTGGCTCAACTGGCCGCAGCCGGCGGGCAGCGCGTGGTCAAACTGATGAACCCGGTGCTGTCGGGCCTGCCGCGGTTCCTCTCGCCGGTGGGTGGCGCGTCGGCAGGGTTCGTCACCCAGCAGAAGACGGCGGCGGCGCTGTGCGCCGAGATCCGCCAGGCGGCGATGCCGGCGAGCCTCGACGCCATGCCGGTGTCGGATTCGGTCGAGGACCATGCGCCGATGACCTTCCTGGCCATCCGCAAGCTCGCCGGGCAGCTCGAGCCGCTGCGGCTGCTGGTCGGGCTGGAGGCGATGGTGGCAGCGCAGGCGGCGGAGTTGCGCGAGGATGGTGGGCTCTCGCCGCGGGCCGCGGCCCTGCAGGCGCTGGTCCGCAGCCTCGTGCCGCGGCTCGACGAGGACCGCGAGACGGGCTGCGACGCGACCGCGATCGCGGACCTGCTGGCCCGCGACGACACCGTTGCGGCGCTAGCCGGTGACCTGCCGGATGACGACGCGGTTGCGGCACCGTTTCGGGGGCTGGCGCATGACGGCTGAGGCACGCTTCATCGCCAATGCGCGCATGTATGCGGTGACACCCGCGATCGAAGAGGTGTGGCAGTCCTTGCTGGCCCGGATCGCCGCGATGGCGGGCGTAAAGCTGTCCTACGAGGCCTATCCGGCGCCGGCACCGCTGGAAACGCTTTGGGCGCGCAGCGATCTCGGCTGCGTGTTCATGTGCGGCTACCCGATTGCCTGCCGGCTCGCGGCCGTGACGCCGCTGGCCGCACCGGTGCCGTCGGCCGACTGGGCCGGCGGGCAGGCGGTCTACCGGTCCGACCTGATCGTACGCGACGACGCGCCCTACGAGACGCTGGCCGATACTTTTGGCCACCGCACCGGCTGGACGGTGGCGCACTCGCATTCCGGCTTCAATGCCTGGCGACACCACCTTCTGCCGTTCAGGACGGCGGAGCGGCCCCGGCTCTACCGGGAGGCCATCGGCCCGCTGGTCACCGCGCGGGCGATCCTCGACGCGGTGCGCGAGGGCCGGATCGACGTCGGACCGCTCGATGCCTATTGGCATGGTCTGATCCGCCGCCACGCCCCCGCGCTGGTGGCCGGCATCCGCGTGCTGGACGCCACCGCCACCGCGCCGATGCCCGCGCTGGTGGCATCGCCGACGCTGCCGTTTGCGGCCGCCGAAAGTTTACGCGCAGCGCTGGCCGAGGCCGGAACCCGGGACTGGTTCGCGCCCTTCGCGGCGGAGCTGATGATCAGCGGCTTCGCGCCAGTCACCGCCGAGAGCTTCGCGCCGACGCTGGCCTGGGACGCGGAGGCCAAAGCCGCCGGCTATCCCGAACCCGCCTGACCGGGTGCGGGCGGGGCATCCCTCCCGGCCAAGAAGGCCTCCACTTCGGCGGCCCGGGGAAGATCCGCGCCGCGGCGCATGCAGGCGAGCGCCGAGGCGGCGACGGCCTCGACGAGAACAGCATGGGCCGTAGCGGGCGACAGGGTGCGCGAGCCTTCCGGTGTGAGCACGCCACGCCTGCCTAGCCCGGCCAGCAGCGCGGCATGGAACCCATCGCC
>JBMOJG010000316.1:0-4582 GCA_049316925.1 Alsobacter sp.
CCGGCTCGGGATCGATCCCGCGCGGCTCAACGTCGATGGCGGCGCGATAGCGGTGGGACACCCCTACGGCATGTCGGGAGCGCGGTTGACCGGGCACGCGCTGATCGAGGGGAAGCGGCGCGGCGCAAGGCGTGTCGTCGTGACGATGTGCGTCGGTGGCGGCATGGGCGCCGCCGGCCTGTTCGAGATCGCCTGAGGAGGCCGCCATGGATTTGCGATTCACGCCTGAGGAAACCGCCTTCCGCGAGGAGGTTCGCGCCTTCTTCGCCGCGGCCCTGCCACCGGCGCTGCGCGCCAGGATGGAGGCCGGGCTGCATCCGTCCAAGGCCGACATGCAGGGCTGGACGCGGATCCTGCACGACCGCGGCTGGGCCGTGCCGCACTGGCCGGTGGAGCATGGCGGCACCCGCTGGTCGCCGGTGCAGCAATACATCTTCCAGGAGGAGCTGATGGCGGCCCCGGCCCCGGCGCCGCTGCCGTTCGGCGCCAACATGGTTGGCCCGGTGATCTACACCTTTGGCAATGCCGCCCAGAAGGCGCGCTTCCTGCCGCGCATTGCCACGTTGGAAGACTGGTGGTGCCAGGGCTTTTCGGAGCCGGGCTCGGGCTCCGACCTCGCCTCGCTGAAGACCTCGGCGAAGCGCGACGGCGACCATTATGTGGTCAACGGCCAGAAGACCTGGACGACGCTCGGCCAGTATGCGGACTGGATCTTCTGCCTGGTGCGGACCGACCCCACGGTGAAGAAGCAGGAAGGCATCTCGTTCCTGCTGATCGACATGACGAGCCCCGGCATCACGGTGCGGCCGATCCAGACCATCGATGGCGGCCACGAGGTCAACGAGGTGTTCTTCGACGACGTGCGTGTCCCCGTCGAGAACCTGGTCGGCCAGGAAAACAAGGGCTGGGACTATGCCAAGTTCCTGCTCGGCAACGAGCGCGTCGGCATTGCCCGCGTCGGCGTGTCGAAGGCGCGGCTGCGGCGGGTGCGCGAGCTTGCCGCGCTCGAGATGGCTGGCGGGCGGCCGCTCATCGAGGACCTGCGGTTCCGCGAAAAACTCGTCGCGGTCGAGATCGAGCTCAAGGCGCTGGAGATCACCCAGCTGCGGGTCGTCGCCGCCGAGGCGAAGCGCGCGGCGGGGCGGCCGGACCCGGCCTCGTCGATCCTCAAGATCAAGGGATCGGAGATCCAGCAGGCGACCACCGAGCTGCTCATGGAGGTGATCGGCCCCTACGCCCTGCCGTTCGTCGCCGAGCCGGAGGACGGGTCGAACGAGCTGCCGATCGGTCCCGACTATGCGGGGCCACTGGCGCCGTCCTACTTCAACAACCGCAAGGTCTCGATCTATGGCGGCTCGAACGAGATCCAGAAAAACATCATCGCCAAGGCCGTGCTGGGGCTCTGAACCATGGATTTCGACCTGACAGAGGAGCAGTCGCTGCTGCGCGACAGCGTCACCCGCCTGCTCGCCGACGCCTACGACTTCGACGCCCGCAAGACGATCACGGCCTCTCCGGAGGGGCGCAGCCCTGCCGTGTGGGCGCGGTTCGCCGAGATGGGGCTGCTCGGCCTGCCCTTCGCGGAGGCCGATGGCGGCTTCGGCGGCGGGCCGGTCGAGACCATGATCGTCATGGAGGCGTTCGGCGCGGCGCTGGTCGTTGAGCCCTATCTGGCGACAGTGGTGCTGGGCGGCGGCTTCCTGCGGGCCGCCGGCAGCGCCACGCAAAAGGAAGCGCTGATCCCCGGCATCGTCGCCGGCGAGCGGCTGCTGGCCTTTGCGCAGACCGAACGGCAGGCGCGCTACGACCTCTGCGACATCGCCACGACGGCGCGGCGCAGTGGCGACGGCTGGATGCTGGAGGGCTCCAAGGGCGTCGTCCAGCATGGCGACAGCGCCGACATGCTGGTGGTGTCGGCGCGCACCGCCGGCGGCCAGCGTGACAGCGACGGCATCGGCCTGTTCCTCGTGCCGGCTGACGCACCCGGCGTCGAGCGGCGCGGCTATCCGACCCAGGATGGCATGCGGGCGGCGGAGATCACCTTCAGTGGCGTTCAGGTCGGCCCGGACGCGGTGCTGGGCGACCCGGAAGGCGGGCTCGCTGTGATCGCGCGTGTCGTCGACGAGGCGATGGCGGCGCTCTGTGCCGAAGCTGTCGGCGCGATGGCGCAGTCCCAGGCGCTGACGCTGGACTATGTCAAGACCCGCCAGCAGTTCGGCACCGCCATCGGCCAGTTCCAGGCGCTGCAGCACCGCGCCGCCGACATGTTCGTGGCGCTCGAGCAGGCGCGCAGCATGGCGATGTTCGCCACCATGATGGCGCATGAGCCGGACGCCGACGCCCGCAGCCGCGCGGTCGCGGCGGCCAAGGTGCAGACCGGCCGGTCAGGCCGCTTCGTCGGCCAGCAGGCGGTGCAGCTGCATGGCGGCGTCGGCATGACGATGGAGTACCGCATCGGCCATTATTTCAAGCGGCTGGCGATGATCGACACGCTGTTCGGCGATGCCGACCACCATCTCGCACGGCTGGCGACCGCCGGCGGACTGGCGGCTTGAGATGGCACTCCCTGCCCTGCTCAACGGCCACCTCACACTGCCGGTGATCGGCGCGCCGCTGTTCATCCTGTCGCAGCCCGACCTCGTCATCGCGCAATGCCTGGCCGGCATCGTCGGCTCGTTCCCGGCGCTCAATGCGCGGCCGAAGGAGGAGCTGGAGGCCTGGATCCTGCGCATCAAGGCGGCGCTGGCCGAAGCCCGGGCGCAGGACCCGACGCGGCGGATCGCGCCCTTCGCGGTGAACCAGATCGTGCACGGCTCCAACGACAGGCTCGCCCACGATGTCGAGGTGTGCGTGCGCCAGGAGGTGCCGATCGTCATCACCAGCCTGCGCCCGCCGGGCGAGGTGGTGAAGGCGGTGCATTCGTATGGCGGACTGGTGTTCCACGACGTGATCTCGGTGCGGCATGCCGAAAAGGCGCTGGCCGAAGGCGTCGACGGGCTGATCCTGGTGTGCGCGGGCGCCGGTGGCCATGCGGGGGCGCTGAGCCCTTTCGCGCTCGTGCAGGAGGTGCGGCGGTTTTACGACGGGCCGGTGATCCTGTCTGGCTCCATCGCCACCGGGCGGGCGATCCTCGCCGCCCAGGCGATCGGCGCCGACCTCGCCTATATGGGCACGCGCTTCATCGCCACCCGCGAGGCGGGCGCGCCGCCGGCCTACAAGGACATGATCGTCGGCAGCACGGCGGCGGACGTCGTCTATTCACCGCTGTTCACCGGGGTCAACGGCAACTATTTGCGCGGCAGCATCACGGCGGCCGGGCTCGACCCGGACAATCTGCCGACCGCCGACAAGTCGAGCATGAATTTCGGCTCGAACCGGCCGACCAAGGCGTGGAAAGACATCTGGGGCGCCGGCCAGGGCGTCGGCAGCATCGACGATGTTCCGACCACCGCGGAGCTGGTGGCGCGGCTGGCGCGTGACTATGCCGAGGCGAAGGCCGCCCTGTGCGGCGCAAGGGGAGACGGCGCATGACCGACACGGTGACGGTTTCCACGCCCGTCGACGGGGTGCGACTGCTCGAGATCAACCGGCCGGCGCGCCGCAACGCGCTCGACACTGCGACCTATGACGGGTTGTCCGACGGTATCCGCGATGCCGACGCCGATCCGTCCGTGCGGGTCATCGTCCTTGCCGGCACGCAGGGCGTGTTCACGGCGGGCAATGACCTTGCCGACTTCCAGGCCGGAGCGCGTGAGGCGACGCCGCCCGCCATCGTCTTCCTGCGCACGATCTCGACCTGCGAGACGCCGCTGGTCGCCGGCGTCGAGGGCTTCGCCGTCGGCATCGGCACGACCATGCTGCTGCATTGCGACCTGGCCTATGCGGGGGTGTCGGCGCGGCTGCGGATGCCGTTCGTGTCGCTGGGACTGTGCCCGGAAGGCGCGTCGAGCCTGCTGCTGCCGCTGGTGGCGGGCAGCAAGGCGGCGGCGCATCTGCTGATGTTCGGCGAGGAGTTCTCGGGTGCCGAGGCGGCTCGTTTCGGTGTCGTCAACGAGGCGGTCGAGGACGGCACGGCGGTGGCGCGGGCGCTGGAGCGGGCCACGGTGCTGGCACGGTTGCCCGCCGATTCCGTGCTGACCACCAAGGCGCTGCTGCGCAAGGCCGGGCCGCAGGCCGTGGCCGAGACGATCGAGCGCGAGCGCGGCGAGTTCGAACGGCTGCGGCAGGGGCCGGCGGCGCAGGCGGCATTCGCAGCCTTTCTCGGCAAGGCCCGCTGACGGTCCAGTCCGGCTCAGCGAATCGCCGACAAGGGCCGTCCGGCCTGCGTTGCGCCGGTATCGCGGCGCCACGACGAAGAAGGGCTTGGTCACGCGATTGAGGCTTCGCCTCGGGCGCATCCTCCGCTATTGCGGAGGCGATGTGCGCCAGGCTCACCCTCGACACGGCCGCCTCCCGCCGTTGCGGCCTGTTTCGGGCCGGCGTGCTGGCGCTGCTGACACTCGCGCTGCCGGGATGCCTGCAGGCGGAGAAGCCGGATCCGGCGCTGGATGTGCCGGGGCGCTTCCGGGCGCAGGCGGCACCG
>JBMOJG010000317.1:0-4573 GCA_049316925.1 Alsobacter sp.
AACAATGAGCTAGAGCGGACGACCTGATGCAATCAGGTCGGATTTCGCTCTAGCCGCAGGGGCGGCTCAGTTGCCCTTCACGATCACCGGGTGAACGGCGAACACATTGTCGCTGGCCGGGTCGACGGACACGCGGATCCAGTGGATGGCGGGGCTGCCGAAGGTCTGGATGCGCGTCAGGTTCGGTAGCAGCTTGGTAGGGTTGTAGAGCGGCTTGTCGACCTTGAAGAAGTGCGTGTCGCCGTGCACGACCACGACCTGTCCGGCAAAGGCCTCGGTCTCCTTGACGATCGCCGCCAGGAAAGCCTGGTAACCACTCACGATCGGCGCCTTGCTCTCGTCGAGCTCCTCGGTCTCCGGCAGATCGAAGCCCGGGTCACCCTGCCACACCAGCACGATGCCGGGCGACTTCTGCTCGCGAGCAACGCGGAACGCATCGCTCATCCAGGCGATGTTGGCGGCGTCGCGCTCCTTGTACTCGGCGTTGTTGCCCTCGCACAGGGCCGGCGTGCGGGCGCTCTTGTTGGTGCAGTCCTTGTCGTCCAGCACCTTGTTGTTGTTGCTGCCCGGCACGTTGAGGCCGACAAACACGATGCTGTTGTGGATGAAGCGGGCATTCTCGATGAACTTTTCGCCGGCCTTGCCCTGCCGCTCCACCGGAAGCCGGGTCTGACCCAGCGTGTCCATGGTCGGGAACATCGTCTTGCGGATATGGGCGAGGCGCTCGAGATTGTCGTAGCCGCCATTGTTCAGGCGGTGGCAGTCCGTCCACTCATTGTCGCCCGGAATGTAGAGCACCGGCTTCTTCATCCGGCCGAACATCGCCAGCGCGTCGGTGTACACGTCGTCCGTGCACTTCGAGCTGCCGTCCTTGATGTCGCCGTCATAGATCGAGAAGGCGATGTCGGATGCGTTGATGCTCTCCAGCAGCCGCGGAATCTTCGGCGCGTCGTTGGCCTTGGCGTAGGGCATGTCGCCCCACAGACCGAACGTGAAGGGCTGCGCCTGCTGGGCGGCGGCGGGGCCGGCCGCGATCATGCTCGCGAGGACTGCTGCCAGTGTCAGGAAACGACCGGCGGTCGGGCGGAGAGTGCTGCGTGACATGGGATCCATCCAAGGGCGGGAGACTTCGCCTACCCGCCGGTCATGCTATTTGTGTGACGCTCGCTTGCAGCGTCAGATTATGCCAAGGCGCCGCGCCACTTCCAGCGTTACTCCGGCGACGATCGCCGTCATCACCGTTCCCCAGGCGATATCCACCACGGCAAACGCCGTGGTGAAGCCCCGCAGCGTCGCCAGATTGCTGAGGTCGTAGGTCATGTAGGCAAAGAACCCGAACAGGGCGCCCCACAGGGCTGCCTGCAGTGCCGAGCCGCTCGCCACCGCCGGCGAGACGGCAAACAGCACCACCCCGGCCCCGTACAGCAGGTAGAAGGCCGCCGCTGGCACAAGCCTTGGCTGGTCCAGCAGCAGCGCGCCGATCTGGTCACGATAGAACCCCTTGCCGACGGTGCTCAGCCAGACGATGTCGAGGGGCAGCATCGTCAATAGGGCAAGCCCATACAGGATGGCGGCCTGTTTCGCGGTCATGGATCAATCCTCCCGGTCAGTGCCCGGCCGATCATCGCCGGACGACAAGCAACAGCGCCGGAAGCGCTGCAAAGGCAAGCTGGCCGGCCAGTCCGACGATCTTGTCGGGACGACCATAGGTTGCCAGTTGTTGGGCCAGCGACTTGCCAGTCAACACCATCGCGAAGCCCGTCTCGACCACGACGAGCAGCACCAGGGCCGACGCACCCATGGCGAGACGTTCTGCAAGGGTTTCACTGACCCGCATCATGCCGATCAGCCGGCCTGCGACGAAGATCGAAATGCCAAGGATGAGCGGCATTTCGACCAGGACGGCCGCAAGTTCGCCGATGGCTGGAACGAGGACGAGGACCCGGATCGCGCCAAGGACGAACCCTGCCGCAAACACCACGCCGAAGTAGAAGGTTCCCGCCGCCGCCACCCGGCCAAGCTTGGCCGCGGCCCCGGCCTCCGTGCTGTCGGCTGGCGGGAGCGAGCCTGGCGAACGGTCCGGGCCAAAGGGTTGCCCCTGCTTCATGTCGCATCCATCCGACGCGCGACATGCCTGCCAGATCGCAGCGAGCAGCATTGTGGTCTAGGCTGCGCATCCCTGTCACGGATCAACGACCATGCTGTTTCAAACAACCATCGCCGGCAGCCTCCCCAAACCTTCCTGGCTTGCTGAACCCAACCGCCTGTGGGCCCCCTGGCGTCTGGCCGGCGACGACCTCGCGGCCGGCAAGCGTGATGCCACGGTGCTGGTCATCAAGGAGCAGGAGGATGCCGGCATCGACATTGTCACCGATGGCGAGCAGGCACGGCAGCATTTCGTCCACGGCTTTCTCGAGGCCGTCGACGGCATCGACACGGCCAACAAGGTCGAGATGGGCATCCGCAACAACCGCTACACCGCCATGGTGCCAACGGTGTCAGGTCCCTTGATGTTGCGCGGCAGGGTCCATCAGGCCGAGGCCCGTGCCGCCCGCGCCCACACGACCCGCAAGCTGAAATTCACCCTCCCGGGCCCGATGACCATCGTCGACACGGTCGCTGACCGGCACTACGGCGATCGGGTCAAGATGGCGATGGCGTTTGCCGACCTGCTGAACCAGGAGGCGCGCGCGCTGGAGGCCGACGGCGTCGACGTCATCCAGTTCGACGAGCCCGCCTTCAACGTCTACATGGACCAGGTGCGCGACTGGGGGATCGAGGCGCTGCATCGCGCCATCGATGGCCTGTCCTGCACCACCGCGGTCCACATCTGCTACGGCTACGGCATCAAGGCGAATGTCGACTGGAAGGCAACGCTGGGCTCCCAGTGGCGCCAGTACGAGGAGACCTTCCCGGCGATCGCCGCCAGCCGCATCGACCAGGTCTCGCTCGAGTGCCGCAACTCCCGTGTGCCGCCGCAGCTGATGGAGCTGCTCGCCGGCAAGGACGTGATGGTCGGCGTCATCGATGTCGCATCGGACGTGGTCGAGACCCCCGAGGAGGTGGCCGACACCATCGGCCTCGCCCTGCAGTATGTCCCGCGCGAGCGGCTGCTGCCCTGCACCAACTGCGGCATGGCGCCGATGCCCCGCGAGGTCGCGCTCGGCAAGCTGCAGGCGCTGGGCGCCGGTGCGGCGCTGGCCCGCCAGCGCTACGCCTGACACGCAAACGGGGCCGCGTTGCCGCGGCCCCGTCTGTCCGGCTCAGCCGGTCAGGTCAGATCGTGGACTTCCATAGCGCCGGCATGAACTCGTAGCCGGAGCCATCCTTGACGACGAAGCCCGTGGCCGGGAACGGCGCATGGTAGAACGACAGCCGCAGGTTCTCCGACGCCGCCATGTCGAGGATCTTGCGGCGGGTCGCGATTGCCTTCTCGCCATCCATGTCGAACATCGCCTGCCACTCGGGCCGCCGCACGAACAGGGCTGGATGGTTGGTGATGTCGGCGACATACATCATCTTCTCGTTGCCCGAGGCGATGACAAAGGCGGTGTGTCCGGGGGTATGGCCGTCGGCCTGCACCGCGGTGATGCCGGGGATGATCTCCTTGCCCCAGGCGAAGCGCTGGATGTCCTTCTCCGGCCCGAACTGCTTGCGGACAAGGGCGAAGTTACCCTTCATGCCGTCCGGCGCGGCGCTCATCTTGGCGTCGTCCATCCAGAACGCCCATTCGGCCTCCGGCACCATGATCTGCGCGTTCGGATAGACGAGCGCGCCTTCCTTGCTGCGCACGCCGTTGATGTGGTCGCCATGGAAATGGCTGAACACGACTGCGTCCACATCCTTGGCGGCAATGCCGGCAGCGGCCAGCGCCGCGGCGGTGTTGCCGGTGGTCGGCTGGCCGTTGTTGCCGAATCCGGTGTCGAACAGCACGACCGTGTCGCCCGTGTTCACCACCATCGTGGTGAAGGTGATGGTCAGCTTGTCGGACGGCAGGCCGGTGTCCGCAAGGGCCTTGCCCACGTCGGCGTCGGTGGCGTTCCGCACGAACCCTTTCGGCAGCGGGAATGCGACCGCGCCGTCGTGCAGCGCGATGACATCGAAGCTGCCGAGCTTGAAGCGATGGAAACCGACCGTCTGGGCGGTGCTGAGCGGAGCCTTGGCGAAACCGCCTGAAGGCAGCAGTGCGGCGGTGCCGAGTGCGCCGGAGCCGGCGACTACGGTGCGTCTGGTCAGGTCCATGGTGTCCTCCCGGATCAGTGACGACACACAGCTAGACCGCGGCGGCGAAAGAGCAAACCACAGGGTGCGTGGCGGTGAACACATCACCGTGAACGCCGCGCTACAGCGAATCAGCCTTTTGCGCGGCGGACACTGCCGAGCGATTGATGATGCTGCCCCGGCGTCGGTCCGATAAGGAGGTCCGGCCAGGTCGGATCAGGCGGCACGCTACGACGCCCGCGACACCGGCTGCAACGCAGCGAGCGCCGCCTGAAGCTCGCGCATGTCGCGGTGCCGCGGATCGGCCCCGAGGCGCTCGGACAGCCGATCGGCCGCCCCTGCCAGCCTGGTC
>JBMOJG010000318.1:0-4569 GCA_049316925.1 Alsobacter sp.
GCGAGCCGCCGCAGCGCAGGAGCATCCTGCTCGCCCCCTCGGACGGGATCGAGAACGGCACCAGCCACATTTCGGTGGTCGATGCCGACCTGAACGCGGTGGCGATGACCACGACGATCGAGGACGGGTTCGGCGCGCGGCTGATGGCGCCCGGCGGCTTCCTGCTCAACAACGAGCTGACCGACTTCAACTTCGCACCATCAGACGGCGGCAAGCCGGTCGCCAACCGGGTCGAGCCGGGCAAGCGGCCGCGCAGCTCGATGGCGCCGACGCTGGTGTTCGATGCCTTCGGCCGGCTCTATGCGGTCACCGGTTCGCCCGGCGGCAGCCACATCATCGGCTATGTCAGCAAGACGCTGGTCGGGCTGCTGGACTGGACGCTCGACCCCCAGGTGGCGGTCGACCTGCCCAACATGCTGAGCCGCAATGGCCCAACCGAGATCGAGGCTGGCACCGAGGCGGAAGGCTGGCGCGCCGCGCTGGAGGCGCGCGGCCACGAGCTGCGCGTGGCGCCGATGACGTCGGGCATCCAGGCCATCGTGCTGACCCCGTCGGGCTTCCTCGGCGGGGCGGACAGCCGCCGCGAGGGCGTCGCCATCGGCGACTGACGCGGTGGGCTCCGGCGCCGGCGGCCGCTCAGCCGCCGACGTTGAAGGCGGCGAGCGCCGCCATGTTGACGATATCGCTGTCCTTGGCGCCGAGCGGCACGATCTGCACGGCCTTGTCGAGGCCCACGAGCAGCGGGCCGATGACGGTTGAACCGCCCAGCACCTGCAGCATCTTGGTGCTGATCGAGGCCGAGTGGAACGCCGGCATGATCAGCACGTTGGCGGTGTCCGACAGGCGGCAGAACGGATACTGCGCCATCAGCTCCTTGTTGAGGGCGACGTCGGCGGCCATCTCGCCGTCATACTCGAAGTCCACCCGGCGCTGGTCGAGGATGCGCACCGCCTCGATCACCTTGGCGGAGCGCTCGCCCGGCGGGTGGCCGAAGGTCGAGAAGGCCAGCATGGCCACCCGCGGCTCGTAGCCGAGGCGGCGGGCGACGCCGGCGGCCTCGACGGCGATGTCGGCGATCTCGGCGGCGGTCGGCATCTCGGTGATGGCCGTGTCGGCAACCAGCACCGTGCGGCCGCGCGCCAGGACCAGCGACACGCCGATGAGCCGGTGGCCCGGCTTTGGATCGATGACGTTGCGGATGTCGGCCAGCGCCACCGAATAGTTGCGGGTGACGCCCGTCACCATGGCGTCGGCATCGCCCAGCGCCACCATGGCGGCGGCGAAATGGTTGCGGTCCTGGTTGATCATGCGCTGGCAGTCGCGGAACAGGTAACCCTTCCGCTGCAGCCGGTCGTACAGATACTGCGCATAGGCGGTGTTGCGGTGTGACAGCCTGGCGTTGTGGATCTCCAGGCCGCCGCGGCCGGCGAGATCGAGGCCGAGACCGACGGCCATTTCGGCGATGCGCTCCTCGCGGCCGACCAGCACGGCCGTGCCCAGCCCCTGGTTGACGAAGGAGGCGGCGGCGCGGATGACCTGCTCCTCTTCGCCTTCGGCAAACACGACCCGCTTGGGATAGCGGCGGACGCGCTCCATGATGCGCTGCAGGGCGCCGGCGATCGGGTCGCGCCTCGCCGACAGCTGGGCCTTGTAGGCACCCATGTCGACGATGGGCTTGCGGGCGACGCCCGAGTCCATGGCCGCCTGGGCGACGGCGGCCGGGATCACGTGGATCAGCCGCGGGTCGAACGGCACCGGGATGATGTAGTCCCGGCCGAAGCGGGGCCGTGCGCCCTGGTAGGCGGCGGCGACGTCGTCGGGAACGTCCTCCTGGGCGAGCTTGGCCAGCGCCAGCGCGGCTGCGACCTTCATCTCCATGTTGATCGTCGTGGCGCGCACATCCAGCGCGCCGCGGAAGATGTAGGGGAACCCCAGCACATTGTTGACCTGGTTGGGGTAGTCCGACCGGCCGGTGGCGATGATGACGTCGTCACGCACCGCGTAGGCCTCCTCCGGCGTGATCTCCGGATCAGGGTTGGCCATGGCGAAGATGATCGGGTTCGGAGCCATCGCCCGGACCATCTCGGCCGAGACGGCGCCCTTGGCCGACAGGCCGAAGAACACATCCGCACCCTGCATGGCATCGAGCAGCGTGCGCGCCGGCGTGTCGGCGGCATGCGCCGACTTCCACTGGTTCATGCCCTCCTGGCGGCCGCGGTAGACGACGCCCTTGGTGTCGCACAGCAGCACGTTGTCGGGCGCAAAGCCCATCGCCTTGATAAGCTCGAGGCAGGCGATGCCGGCCGCACCGGCGCCGTTGCAGACCAGCTTGGTGGTCTTGATGTCGCGACCGGTGAGCTGCATGGCGTTGAGGATGCCGGCGGCGGCGATGATCGCCGTGCCGTGCTGGTCGTCATGGAACACCGGAATGTCCATGAGCTCGCGCAGGCGCTCCTCGATGATGAAGCACTCGGGCGCCTTGATGTCCTCCAGGTTGATGCCGCCGAAGGACGGGCCGAGGTAGCGCACGGCGGCGATGAACGCGTCCGGATCCTCCGTATCGACCTCGAGGTCGATGGAATCGATGTCGGCAAAGCGCTTGAACAGAACGGCCTTGCCTTCCATCACCGGCTTGGACGCCAGCGCGCCGAGATTGCCCAGCCCGAGGATGGCGGTGCCGTTGGAGATCACAGCCACGAGATTGCCCTTGGCGGTGTAGTCGTAGGCGCGCGACGGATCCTCGGCGATCGCCTTCACCGGCACGGCGACGCCCGGCGAATAGGCCAGCGACAGGTCGCGCTGGGTCGCCATGGGCTTGGTGGCCACGATTTCGATCTTGCCGGGCCGGCCCTGGGAGTGGAACTGCAGCGCCTCCTGGTCGGAGATGGTGGGGCGCGTGCGCTTGGGCGGCGGCTCTTTGATGGGCATGTGCTGTTCCGGCGGTCGTGGGGAGCTCAACTTACGGGCCGGATGCCCGCGCCTCAAGCACGGCCAAGGTCGAAAGGCGGGGAAAGCGCACGGCAACGCGTGATGGCTGCCGCGAGCTTTGCTAGCGTGCCCGCATGAGTCTCACCCGCGCCCTGCCCCAGGACGACGCCGACGCGCGCGTCACGCCGATGATGGCGCAGTATCTGGAGATCAAGCACGCCAATCCGGGTTGCCTGCTGTTCTACCGGATGGGCGACTTCTACGAGCTGTTCTTCGAGGACGCCGAGGCGGCGTCGCGGACGCTCGGCATCGTGCTCACCAAGCGCGGCAAGCACCAGGGCGACGACATCCCGATGTGCGGCGTGCCGGTGGAGCGGTCCGACGACTATCTGCAGCGCCTGATTGCGGCTGGCCACAGGGTCGCCGTCTGCGAGCAGACCGAGGACCCGGCCGAGGCGAAGAAGCGCGGCGGCAAATCGGTGGTCCGGCGCGCCGTGGTGCGGCTGGTGACGCCCGGCACGCTGACCGAGGAGACGCTGCTCGACCCGGCGCGGGCCAATCTGCTGGCGGCACTGGCCCGGGTGCGCAGCGAAAACGGCGGCTGGACCTACGGGCTGGCGGCGGTCGACATCTCGACCGGGCGATTCACCGTGGCGGAGGTGGCGCACGCAGCGCTGACGGCCGAACTGGCGCGGCTGGAGGCGCGCGAGATCCTCGTGCCGGACGCGCTGCTCGACGACCCGGCCCTGAAACCGGTGTGGCGCGAGGCCGGCAACGCGGTGACGCCGCTGGCGCGCGACGGCTTCGACCCGACCTCGGGCGAGCGGCGGCTGACCGCCTATTTCGGCGTGGCCACGCTGGCGGGGTTCGCGTCGTTCACCCGGGCGGAGCTGGCCGCAGCCGCGGCCATCGTCGCCTATGTGGAGCGGACCCAGCTCGGCGGACGGCCGCCACTGGCGCCCCCGACCCGTGACAGCCCGGCCGGGACGCTGCAGATCGACGCGGCAACGCGCGCCAATCTGGAAATCACCCGGACGCTCGCGGGGGCCCGGCCGGGCAGCCTGCTGGCGGCGATCGACCGGACCCTGACGCCGGCCGGCGGCCGGCTGCTCGCCGAGCGCCTCGCCGGACCGCTCACGGATCCGGTCGCCATCAACCGGCGCCTCGACGCCGTGGCGTGGTTCGTCGACGATCCGGCCGCCCGCAGCGAGCTGCGTGCTGTCTTGAAGCGAACACCCGATCTCGCCCGCGCGCTGGCGCGCCTGACCCTGCAGCGTGGCGGGCCGCGGGACCTCGCGGCGCTGCGCGACGGGTTGGCGGCGGCGGCCACCACCGGCAGCCGG
This sequence comes from Alsobacter sp., assembly GCA_049316925.1. Taxonomy (GTDB): domain Bacteria; phylum Pseudomonadota; class Alphaproteobacteria; order Rhizobiales; family Beijerinckiaceae; genus Alsobacter. Next base: position 4,272 of record JBMOJG010000318.1, read on the forward strand.
CTGTCCCGCGCCAGCCTGCTGCCGGATGAGCTGGCGGAGTGTGCGGCAGCGCTGGCCCGGGCCGACGCCGTCCTGGCGGCGGAGCTTAGGGCGACGCTGGCCGAGGAGCTGCCGCTGCAGCGGCGCGACGGCGGCTTCGTGCGGCCGGGCCTGGATCCTGCCTTGGACGAGGCGCGGGCGCTGCGCGACGAGAGCCGGCGCGTGGTGGCGGCTCTGCAGGCGCGCTACGCGCAGGAGAGCGGTTGCCGCACGCTGCGGGTGAAGCACAACAATTTCCTCGGCTATTTCGTCGAGGTGC
>JBMOJG010000319.1:0-4568 GCA_049316925.1 Alsobacter sp.
CGGAACTCGTAGTGCTCCAGATATCGCAGGCCGCCGTGAATCAGCTTGGTGGAGGCGGAGGACGTGGCGCCGGCAAGGTCGCCGCGCTCGAACAGCATCACCGAGGCACCGCGCCCAGCGGCGTCGCGCGCTATGCCGCAGCCATTCACGCCGCCGCCGATGATGACGATGTCGCAGACCGCATCCACGCTCGCGAGCCTCCCGCGCGCCGGGCGTTTACACGCCCTGTCGTTTTCTTACCAAACGCTAGCTGGCAAAACGAAAGCTCGCAAGCGTCATTCGAAACCCAAACTGAAAACGTGTGTTGCGTGTTCATGCACCCTCGTGGTCGATGGAGGCCACCTTCGCTCCCGTTTCAATGACCCGGATCGCGGAGCGCTCGCACAGCTCGCGGAGGGGGCCGGCGGGCAGGTGGTCCGTCACGAAGGTCTGGACGCAGCCCATGTGGCCAATGCGCACAGGCGCTGTTCGCTCCAGCTTGCTACTGTCGGCGACAAGGATCACGTGGCGGGCGTTTTCAATGATCGCGCGCGACACACGAACCTCGCGGTAGTCGAAGTCGAGCAGTGCGCCGTCTGGATCGATGGCCGACGTGCCGATCACGGCGAAATCCACCTTGAACTGCCCGATCATGTCAACAGCCGCCGATCCCACCACACCGCCGTCGGAGCGGCGCACCGGTCCACCGGCCACGATTACGTCGATCTTGGGGTGGGGATAAAGCGTTGTCGCGACATGAAGATTGTTGGTGATGACCAGCAACCCCTCGTGGTCCTTGAGGGAGCGGGCCACCTCTTCCGTGGTCGTGCCGATATTGACGAACAGGGAGGCTCCGTTGGGGATCAGCGTCGCCGTGGCCTGCCCGATGGCGGCCTTCTCCGCAGTCGCGATGAAACGGCGCGCTTCGTAGGCAAGATTTTCGACGCCCGAGGATACAACTGCGCCGCCATGCACGCGCGACAGGAGTCGCTGATCACAGAGATCGTTCAGGTCTTTGCGGATGGTCTGGGGACTGACCTCGAAGCGGGCAGCGAGGTCATCCACGCTGACGCGTCCCGCGGCCTGCGCCAGCGCCACAATGTCCTTCTGCCGAGGGCTGATACTGTTCACGACATGACCGTTCGAATATAAGTTCAATCATCCTAAAACGACAGCGCATGCGAAACAATCCGCGGCGACTGCTAATCCGATGAATTCGCTGCGCGGCGGGGCCGGCTCTGGCAGAGGAAAATCGGCTTGCGGCTGATGCGGGTGCCGGTAGCCTTCATCGTATGAGCAGTCGCCACATCTTCCGCTACTTCAGGACCTCACCCCAGATCATCAGCCTGGCCGTGACGATTTACATCTGCTATCCGCTATCGTTGTGGAAAGTTGAGGACATGTTGAACGAGTGGAGGGATCGACATCACGCATGAGACGGTTCGGTTATTTTGGGATCGGTTCGGGACGATATTTGCGACAGAGATCTTCAGGCGCAGTATTGCAGCCATGCTGCATGTCCGACGGCGTAAACGGGTAATGCTCTACTTCCCTCGGACGCAAAGTCCGCAGAGATTCGCCGCGCTGCACGGCTCGATCCAAAATCACTTCACGTCGGAGCGCACCCTCTTCGAAAGGCAGACATTCAAGGATTGCTGAGCCGCCCCTCTGGCCAAGTGGCGACACCTTTGCGCGGCCTAAAGACTGCTGGGATTGGGCCCTTCCTCAGACTTTTTCGTTTCGTCTGACAGCACCTGTTCGGCAGGCTCAAGTACTGGCCGCGCATCGCCAGCCGTTACGAACGTTGCGCCCATGCATTCTTTTCAGCAATCTGCATCGCCGCAGCCGGGGCGTTCTGGTTGTGATCAATGAATCCTGAGCCTAGCTGGAGCGGTCGCCGGAGCAAAGGTGTCCACGCCGCAACTCGTAACGACACTGCGCGCGGGCCGCTACGGAAGGCAGGTGTTGCAGGCGTCGCGCGGAACCGTATTATTTCGTTATGCGGTCAAAAGTTCGATTGGCGAACATATCCCACGAGGCCACTCGGCGTCGTCGTATCGGCTTGATCGTCAATCCGATCGCCGGCATGGGCGGTCCGCTAGGGCTGAAGGGCACCGACGGGGCCGAGACCCTGTGCCGCGCCCTTGCCATGGGCGCCGTACCGCGCGCGACGGAGCGCGCCGCACGCGCGCTGGACTGGCTTGCCCCTCTCGCCGGCGGCGTCGACATCCTCGCCGGTGCCGGCGCGATGGGCGCCGACCTCGCTGCTTCGGTCGGCTTCCGGGTCGAGGCCGTGGGCGAGGGCGAGGGTCCGACCACCGGCGCGCACAGCCGGGCGGCCGCGGAGGCCATGCAAGCGCGGGGCGTCGATCTCCTCCTGTTCGCCGGCGGCGACGGCACCGCGCGCGACGTCTTCGACGGCGCGCCCGATACGCCGCTGCTTGGCATTCCCACCGGCGTGAAGATGCATTCCGCCGTCTTCGCCGTATCGCCGGCCGCGGCCGGCCGGATCGCTGTGCTGGCCGTAGGCGACACAGCGCTCGGTATACGCTGGCGACAAGGCGAAGTGATGGACCTCGACGAGGACGAACTGCGCGCCGGCCGAGTGGCCGGACGCCTGCACGGCTTCGCCCGCGTCCCCATCGAGCGCATGCTGATGCAGAACTGCAAGGCGGGCAGCGGCAGGGTCGACGAGGACGTCGCGCTTGCCGGTCTCGCCGATCGCATCGTCCACGCGATGGAGCCCGGGACGGTCCAGGTACTGGGCTGCGGCCAGACCATGCGCCTCATCAAGCGACGCCTCGGCGGCGAGGGCACCCTGCTCGGCGTCGACGTCGCGCTCGACGGCCGCCTCATCGCAACTGACGTCGATGAGGAGCGACTCCTGCGCCTGGTCGAGGGCGTCCCCGCACGCGTCACCGTCGGGGTCACCGGCGGGCAGGGATTTGTCTTCGGCCGCGGCAACCAGCAGATCGGCCCCGCCGTCCTTGCCCTCGTGGGGCGTGACGGCGTCACCGTCGTCACCAGCCAGGCCAAGCTGACCGCTCTCGATCCCGCCTGCCTGCGCGTCGACACCGGCGACTCTCGGGTCGACGCGATGCTGTCCGGCTACCTGCGCGTCCACACCGCGCCCGGCCGGTCGATGATGATGCGGGTGGCGGCATGACCACGTCCACACAGACAGCCAGTCCCACCTCAGGAGCCCGCCCGTGAGTGCAACCCGGCAAGCGGCCCATCCCTACATGGCCAACTCGGTTCCCGAGATAAAGGCGGCCATGCTCCAAGAGATCGGCGCCAAATCCATCGAGGCCCTGTTCGAGCAGATCCCTGCTGACCACCGGCTGAGTACGCCCCTGAGGCAGCCCCCCGCGCTGCGCTCGGAGGCCGAGCTGAAGAAGCATCTGGTCGGCCTGCTGCGCCGCAACGTCAGCTGCGAAACGAATCTCAGCTTCCTCGGCGCGGGCATCTGGCAGCACCATGTGCCGGCCATCTGCGACGAGATCGGCACGCGCTCCGAGTTCCTCACCTCCGTGTGGGGCACTGCGATGTCCGATCACGGCCGCAACCAGGCGTGGTTCGAGTTCTGCTCGCAGCTTGGCGAGCTCGTCGGCATGGAATTCGTCGGGCTGCCCGTCTACTCGTGGGGGTGCGCCGCCGGCAATGCCATCCGTATGGCCTCACGCCTTACGGGCCGCCACGAGGTGCTCGTTCCCGAGACGATGTGCCCCGAGCGCCTCGCCATCGTCCGGCAGTATTGCGAGCCTCCGGAGATGGAGAGCCACATCGCCGTGGTGACTGTCGCCCACGACCGCAAGACCGGGCTGATCGACGTCGCGGATCTGCGCCGCAAGCTGTCCAAGAAGACCGCCGCCGTCTATATCGAGAACCCCGGCTACCTCGGCGTCATCGAAACGCAGGGTTCCGCGATCGCGCGGCTGGCGCGCGCTGCGGGCGCCGAGACGATCGTGGGAGTCGATCCCATCTCACTGGGCATCCTTTCCCCGCCCTCCGACTACCACGCCGACATCGTCGTCGGCACCATCCAGACCCTCGGCGTGCACATGAGTGCGGGCGGCGGGCTCGGCGGCTTCATCGCCTCGCGCGACGAGGAAGCCTACGCGCGCGAGTACCCCACGCTGAACGTGTCGATCACCGATACAACCGCACCGGGCGAGGTGGGTTTCGGGCTCACCCTGTTCCACCAGTCGTCCTACGGCCTGCGCGACAAGGGCAAGGACTGGACTGGCAACTCGGTCTACCTCACCGCCATCCAGAACGCGGTCTACATGTCGCTCCTCGGCCCCGAGGGCTTCCGCGAGATCGGCGAGCTCATCATCGCCCGCAGCCACTACGCGGCACGGGAGATCGGCCGCATCAAGGGCGTGAAGGTTCGCTGGAAGAGCGGGTTCTTCAAGGAGTTCGTCGTCGACTTCGGCGGGACGGGCAAGAGCGTGGCCCGCGTCAACAAGGCTCTGCTCAAGCGGGGGATCTTCGGCGGCAGGGACCTGTCGGCCGATTTCCCGGCGCTCGGCCAGTCCGCCCTCTACGCTGTCACCGAGATCCATTCCGTCGAGGACATCGACCGCCTG
>JBMOJG010000320.1:0-4559 GCA_049316925.1 Alsobacter sp.
GGCTGGGCCAGCAACTCGTCGTCGGTGATCCAGCGCTCGCGCACCTGCGCGTTACGGGCGATCCGCGCCGCAAGCTCGGCACCAATAGCGTCCCGGTCAAGACCGGCATCGGGAATGTCGAAATCGAGCCGCCCCTCGCCGTCGCCGATTGCACCACCCGTGACCGGGTAGGGGAGGACGGTCGTCAACAGATGGAGGGCGGTATGGATCCGCATCCGGGCGAACCGCGGTTCCCAGTGGATATGAGCGACGACCCGGTCGCCGACGGCCAGCCGCTGCCCACCGGGGGCGGGCAGGTGCAGCACGGTGGCCTTGTCGGCCGCGTAGACCGCTGCGGTGATCGACACCGGACCGGCTGGCGTGTCCAGCGTCCCGGAGTCGCCGGGCTGGCCGCCACCGGTCGGGTAGAACACGGTGCGGTCGAGGACGATGCCGCCGGCCTCTTCGAGGGCGACGACGGTCGCGTCGCAGCGTGTCGCGTAGGCATCGTCGCGGAACAGGAGTTCGGTGGGCATGCGGGCATCCATCTGATGGAGCTCGACGCTAGAAGCTCGCGGCGCGGCGGGCAAGTTGAACGGGCGTCCTGCGTCGATTCGGAGACTGGCGCGCCGCGAATCAGAGCCCTAAGCCTTGGACAAGGGCGCGAACGACTCGCACGGAACTTGAGGTGATGGCTCGGTGGCGTCTGCTTGCGACGGTGATCCGCCCGCCTCCCTGTCGCGTAACGATTAGTACTGATTTTCCCGGCGGTCTTTGCCGGCTACGACTGGATCTCCCATGAGCTTCCACCACGCTCCCCATGCCTCCGATCCTGCCCTGGACGAGTTGCTGGCCGGCTATGCGGCCGGGACACTCGTGCCTCAACTGCACGCACTGGTTGCGGCCCACCTCGCGATCAAGCCGGACAACCGCCGCTACGTGGAGTCGCTGGAACTGATCGGCGGCGAGGCGGTGGACCGATCTGAGGCGGTCCCGCTGAGCAATCGTGACGCCCGGCTCGCGGCTATATTTGCAGACGACCAGGTCGCGGCACCACCGGCCGCCGTGTACGGATGCGCCGTTGTTCCTGCTCCGATCGCTGCATTGCTCGGGCGTCCACTCGCAGATCTCCCCTGGAGGACACGACTTCCAGGGATCCGCGAGGTCTCGCTGAAAGATTGCGGTACAGCCGAGGCAAGCCTTCTGTGGATCAAGTCCGGTCGCGTCATGCCGTCGCACACCCATGATGGCACAGAGGTGACGCTCGTCCTGCAGGGCGGGTTCGGGGATGCCACCGGTCATTACCGCCGCGGCGACATCGCCATTGCGGACGGGGATGTCGACCATCGTCCGAAAGCCGATGACGATGCCGACTGCATCTGCTTTGCCGTCATCGACGCCCCGCTGCGGCTGACGGGGCCCGTGGGGCGCCTGCTGCAACGGTTTCTCGGCCACTAGCGAGAACCATCCGGTCGTACGCACCGGCGCCGCTGGAGTCGGCTCAACTGGAGAAACAAGCATGGCGCGTGGCTTCAGGGCAGCTCCGGGAGACGGGGTCGCGTGGGTGACGGGCGCCAGTTCGGGCATCGGTCGGGCGGTGAGCCTCGAGCTGGCGCGGCGTGGCTTCACGGTCGTCGTCACCGCGCGACGTCAGCCCGAGCTGGAGGCCGTCGCCTCCGAGGCGACAGGCGGCCGCATCGTCGCCATGGCGGGTGATGTGACCGATCGCGAGGGCATGGCCGCGCTGGTGGCGCGGATCGAAGCCGAGGTCGGGCCCCTGGCGCTGGCCTTCCTCAACGCCGGTACGTTCTTCCCGATGAAGCGCGGTGCGCCGTTCGATGCCGATCTGGTGGCTCGAACCTTCACGATCAATGTGGTGGGCACCTGCAACGCGCTGGCGCCGGTGCTCGCGCGCATGACGGCGCGAGGCCGCGGCCAGGTGGCGATCAATGCCTCGGTTGCGGGCTATGGCGGACTGCCGACTTCGGCCGCCTATGGCGCCACCAAGGCCGCGCTGATCAACATGTCCGAGGCCCTGAAGTTCAACCTCGACCTGGCGGGCGTCACACTTCAGGTCGTCAATCCGGGGTTCGTGGGGACGCCGCTGACCGACAAGAACGATTTTCCGATGCCGTTCCTGATCCCGGCCGACGATGCAGCCCGGCGAATCTGTGACGGGTTCAGGACGGCGGGCTTCGAGATCACCTTTCCGCGTCGGCTCGCCTGGATCCTGAAGGCGATCAATCTTCTACCCTACTGGCTCTATTTCCCGCTCGTCGCCCGCGCGACGGGGTTTGACCGGAAGGCCTAGGCTCGGGTGTCGATCCTGCGCCTGAGATCGGCATGGGTTGAGGCATCCAGCGGAAAGTTCCAGACCAACGCCACCGCGATGAGCTTGAGCGCGATCGGCAGCGCGGCATAGAGCAGGCCGAGGGCGAGCAGCCCCTCCGCTGTCTTCTGGCCTGCTGCCGGATCAAAGCCGGCAGCGCCGAGAATCGGGAAGGCAATGCCAACCGCCCCGGCCAGCGCCAGCTTGGTGGCCAGTGCCCACAGCGACAGATAGAGGCCGGACCGCTCTTCGCCCGACGCGGCGGTGTCGACGTCGATGACATCGGCCTGGATCGAGGCTGGCAGGATCACGTCGGCGCCGAGCGCCAGACCGGTCACCAGTGTGACCGCGGCAAAGATCCACACATCGCCCTGTCCGAGGAAGGGGGCCGCGCAAAATCCCGCGCAGGCCATCAACATGCCGATGGCCCAGGCGCGGTGCTTCGACAGGCGCCGCGAGAGCATCAGCCAGACCGGAACGCCTGCGACCCCGGCCACGAAATACAGGACGAGAAGCGGACCGGCGCTGCCCGGCGACCCAAGCCGTTCGGCGACGAAGAAGAGAAACAGGGTCGCGGGAAGGCCGTTGGCCAGCCCGTTGATCAGGAAAGCGGCGATGAGGCGGCGGAATGGTCGGTTTGCCAGCAGGTGGCCGACGCCTTCGCGCAGCGGCAGCCGATGACGGCTGCGGTCGGCCGGCTCGGGCACGAGCGCCAGGGTTGCGGCGACGGCAAGCGGCAGGCCGATGGCGACGATCATGCCGAACGCGGCCAGCACGGCCGCCTCGCCGGGACGTCCCAGCGCCGGCAGGAGTGCTGGAAGCGCCAGGGCGAACAGCGTGCCGACGACCGTAAGGGCCTCGCGGAACGCGGTCACGCGATTGCGACCCGCATAGGACCGCGACAGCTCGGCACCCCAGGCAGCGTAGGGGATCTGCCCGGCGGTCCAGGCAACGGACAGGACTGCCGCCCAGAGCCCCAGATAGGCGAGGCCGGCACCCGGCGGTGGCACGAACACGTGCCAGGCCGCGAGTGCGATCAGGGGAACGCTGGCACCCAGCCAGAGCCGCCGGCGGCCGAAGCCGGGGCGCCAGCGGTCCGCCAGCACCCCCACCAGCGGATCGGCGGCGGCGTCGAGCAGGCGCACAAGCATCAGGACCTGGCCGACGGCCGCGATGGGAAGCGCCAAGGCCGAGGCATAGTAGGAGGGTACCAGCACGTAGAACGGCAGCGACAGCACGGCGAAGGGCAGTGCCGGCAGGGCATAGGCGGCCAGACGGGCGGCCGATGGCTCGGGAGTTGCCCCGTCAGCCGGCTCGGTCATGCGCCCTTCGCGTAGACGAGCTGCCTGACGTCGATGTTGCCCGACCGGAACCCGGCCTCGCAGTAGGACAGGTAATATTCCCAGGTGCGGCGGAAACGCTCGTCGAAGCCCATCGGCACGAGGTTGGGCCATGCAGCGCGGAAGCGCTCGCGCCAGACGACCAGTGTGGCCGCATAATCGAGCCCGAACTCACGCTCGTCGCGGAGCGAAAGGCCGGCCGCCTCGCCCAGCCGCCGCATGATGCCCGGGGAGGGCAGCATGCCGCCGGGGAAAATGTAGCGGCGAATGAAGTCGACCTCGCGCTTGTAGGCTTCGAACATGCTGTCCTGGATGGTGATCACCTGCAGCCCGGCGACACCGCCGTCGCACAGGCGGCGGGAGAGCTGGTCGAAATAGACCGGCCAGTACTGCTCGCCGACCGCCTCGAACATCTCGATGGAGGCGATGCGATCATAGGTGCCGGTCTCGTCCCGGTAGTCCTGCAACCGGATGTCGACCTTCTCGGTGAGGCCCTGCTCGAAGATCCGCTTGCGGGCGTAGTCGTACTGCTCACGGGAGATGGTGAGGCCCGTGACCTTGCAGCCGACCGTCTTGGCGGCGAACTCGGCGAACCCGCCCCAGCCGCAGCCGATTTCAAGCACGTGATGCTCGGGACCGATCCGGGTCTGCTCGGCCAGCACGCTGTATTTGCGAAGCTGGCCGGCCACGAGGTCGCGGCCGTTCTCGCCGTCGGCGAACAGCGCCGACGAGTAGGTCATGGTGTCGTCGAGCCAGGATTCGTAGAAGCGATTGCCGAGGTCGTAGTGGGCATGGATGTTGCGCCGCGATCCACGCTTGGTGTTGCGGTTCATCCAGTGGCGGAACTGCTGCCACATGCGCACCAGCGGCCTGTCCTCCAGGAGACGGGAGATCAGCGTGTGGTTGGCGCA
>JBMOJG010000321.1:0-4547 GCA_049316925.1 Alsobacter sp.
GGGATCGTCCCAACGCATCGCAGCCCCCTCGTCCGACCCGGGCGTTCCACAATCCAGGGTGGACCGGGACGGTTCATGTCCCGGCCCGCCGACTATGTCAAAGCGCAGTGCCGACCGGAAGCGGCACGGTGACCGGCGACGATGGCCTTATTCGGCTGCGTCGCGCACCGGCTGCGGCGGCAGCCAGCGCAGGACGGGACTGCGCGCGGCGCGGGTTTCGTCGAGGCGCCGGCGCGGCGCCAGACGCGGGGCGGCCGCAAAGCGATCTGCCTCGCCACGCAGCGCCGCCATGGCGAGATCGCGCAGCGTCGCAATGAAGAGATCGAGCGACGCCTTCGATTCGGATTCGGTCGGCTCGATCAGCATCGCCCCGTGCACGACGAGCGGGAAATACACCGTCATCGGGTGATAGCCCTCGTCGATCATCGCCTTGGCGAAATCGAGCGTCGTCACGCCTGTACCCTTCAGCCAGGTGTCGTCGAACAGCACCTCGTGCATGCAGGGCTTGTCGCCGTAGGGCTGGGACATCAGGTCGGCGAGCCCGGCGCGCACATAGTTGGCGTTGAGGACCGCATCCTCCGACGCCTGCCGCACGCCATCGGCACCATGCGACAGCATGTAGGACAGAGCGCGCACGAACATGCCCATCTGGCCGTGGAAGGCGGTGAGGCGGCCAAACGCGGACGCACCCTGGCTGTCGCCCTCATCCTCGACCAGCCCATAGCCGCCGTCGCGGGCCACGACGAAGGGGACGGGTGCAAACGCCGCCAGGCGGTCCGACAGCACCACCGGGCCGGAGCCCGGACCACCGCCGCCATGCGGGGTCGAGAACGTCTTGTGCAGGTTGATGTGCATCGCGTCGACGCCGAGGTCGCCGGGACGGGCCTTGCCGACGATGGCGTTGAAGTTCGCACCGTCACAGTAGAAGTAGCCGCCGGCCTCGTGCATGGCGGCAGCGATGGCGACGATGTCGCGCTCGAACAGCCCGCAGGTGTTGGGGTTGGTGAGCATGATGGCCGCGACGTCCGGCCCTAGCAGTTCCCGGACGGCCTGGGGATCGACGGTGCCGTCGTCGCGGGCCGGAACGGCGCGGACCTCGAAGCCGATCAGGGCGGCAGTGGCGGGGTTGGTGCCATGAGCGCTTTCTGGCACCAGCACGACGCGCCGGGTCGCGGCCTCGCCGCGTGCCGCGATGGCGGCCTTGATCGCCATCATGCCGCACAGCTCGCCATGGGCGCCGGCCTTGGGAGAAAGCGCGACAGCCGCCATGCCGGTGAGTTCGACCAGCCAGCGCGACAGCTCGGTCATCAGCTCCAGCGCGCCCTGCACGGTCGAGACCGGCTGCAGCGGATGGATGTCGCCGAAGCCCGGCAGGCGGGCCATCTTCTCGTTCAGGCGCGGGTTGTGCTTCATCGTGCACGAGCCGAGCGGGAACAGGCCGGTGTCGATGCCGTAATTCTTCTGCGACAGGCGGACGTAATGGCGCATCGCCTCTGGCTCGGACAGGCCGGGCAGGCCAATGCCGTCGGTACGCTCCAGCCCGCCGAGACGGCTTGCGCCCTGCAGCGGCTCAGGAATGTCGACGCCGGTGGTCTCGAGCCGGCCGATCTCGAACAGCAGCGGCTCTTCCTGCAGCAGCGCGCGGTTGCCGGTGAAGGTCGCGACGTCGCCGCTTGCGGCGGACTGGGGAGCGGTGGGGCGTCCCTGGCGGTTCAGCATCACAGGGTCTCCTTCAGGGCGGCCACCAGGGCGGCGCGATCCTCGGGCGTGTTGACCTCGGTGGAGGCGATGATCAGGGCGTCGTCGAGCCCGCCGCCTGGAAGCAGGCGGGACACCGGCACGCCGGCCATGATGCCGCGGGCGGCGAGCGCCTCGACCACCGGCGCGGACGGCTGGCCCAGCCGCACCGTCACCTCGTTGAAGAACGCGGTGTTGACGACATTGAGCCCGATGGCGGCCAGCCTGTCGGCCAGGTCGCACGCATTGGCATGGTTGAGGCGCGCCAGCCGCGCCAGACCGGTCTGGCCGAGCAGCGACATGTGGATGGTGAAGGCGAGGCAGCACAGGCCTGAATTGGTGCAGATGTTGGACGTCGCCTTGTCGCGGCGGATGTGCTGCTCGCGGGTCGACAGCGTCAGCACGAAGCCGCGGGCGCCGTCGGCATCCACCGTCTCGCCGCACAGCCGGCCCGGCATCTGGCGGACGAATTTCTGACGCGCGGCAAAAAGCCCCACATAGGGGCCGCCAAAATTGAGGCCGTTGCCGAGCGACTGCCCCTCGCCGACGACGATGTCGGCCCCCATGGCGCCCGGCGGCGTCACGAGGCCGAGCGACACCACCTCGGTGACGACTGCGATCAGCAGCGCCCCGTTGGCGTGGCAGGCCTCGGCCACCTTGCGCAGGTCGCGCAGGCTGCCAAACACGTCGGGGGTCTGGACGACGACGCATGAGACCGTGGCGTCGATGGCGGCGATGAGGTCCTCGCCGGCGGTAAGGTCCGGCGGCAGCGTCACCACCGTGTCGCCGGCCATCTCCGACAAAGTGCGGACGACAGAGGCGTAGTGGGGATGCAGCCCGCCGGACAGCACGGCCTTGCTGCGGCGGGTGATGCGGTGGGCCATCAGCACGGCCTCGCCGCAGCCGGTGGAGCCGTCATACATGGAGGCGTTGGCCACCTCCATGCCGGTGAGAGCCGCGACCTGCGTCTGGAACTCGAACAGGTATTGCAGCGTCCCCTGGGCGATCTCGGGCTGGTAGGGCGTGTAGCTGGTGAGGAATTCCGAGCGCTGGATCAGGTGATCGACGGTGGCCGGGACGTGGTGGCGGTAAGCCCCGGCACCGACGAAGAACGGTACCGAACCGGCCGGCACGTTGCGGGCCGCGAGCCGGCCGAGATGGCGCTCGACCTCCAGCTCGGTCTTCGACGTCGGCAGATCGACGAGGCCGGGCAGGCGCGCCGCGGCGGGCACGTCTGCGAACAGGTCGTCGATGGACGGCACGCCGATGCGCGACAGCATGTCGGCGCGGTCGGTGTCGGACAGGGGCAGGTAGCGCATGGCGGCTCCGTCGGTTGCTTCGGTCAGAGGCCGGCCACGTAGGCCTTGTAGTCGTCCTCGCCCATCAGGCCGTCGAGCTCGGCCGGATCTGCAAGGCGCATGCGAACGAACCAGCCCTTGCCGAGCGGATCCTCGTTGACCGTGCCGGGCGCCTCTTCCAGCGCCCCGTTCACGGCGACAACCTCGCCCGACACCGGCGCGAACACCTCGCTGGCGGCCTTGACGCTTTCGACGACCGCCGCCTCGCCGCCCTTGGCGACGGTGCGGCCGAGCTCCGGCAGTTCGACGAAGACGACATCGCCGAGCTGCGCCTGGGCGTAGTCGGTGATGCCCACCACCGCGGTGTCGCCCTCGACGCGGATATACTCGTGATCCTTGGTGAATTTCACGGTCATGGCAGCCTCCGGCTCAGGCGGGTTTGCGGGCGTAGCGGTTGGGAACGAACGGCAGCGGCGCGACCCTGGCGGGCAGCGACTTGCCGCGGACAATCAGCTGGACGGCGGTGCCGGGCACGGCCAGGGCCGGCTCGACATACCCCATGGCCACGGGGCCACCCACGCTCGGGCCAAAGCCGCCCGAGGTGACGATGCCGATTTTGCGGCCCCCGGCGTCCTGGATCTCGGTGCCCTCGCGGGCCGGCTGCCGGCCTTCGGGCAGCAGGCCGACCCGGACCCGCGCGGGGCCCTCGGCGAGTTCACGGCGAATCCGGTCGGCCCCGGGGAAGCCGCCCTCCTCGCGCCGGCGCTTCTGCATCGACCAGACCAACGCCGCCTCGACGGGCGACGTCGTCGTGTCGATGTCGTGGCCGTAGAGGCAGAGGCCAGCCTCCAGCCGCAGCGAATCGCGCGCCCCCAGACCGATCGGCCGCACCTCCGGCTCGGCCAGCAGGGCGTCGGCCACGGCCTCGACCTTGCCGGCCCGGACCGAGATCTCGAAGCCGTCCTCACCGGTGTATCCGGAGCGGGACACGTGGACGGGGATGCCGTCAAACAGGGTGGCGATGCCGGTCATGAACCCCATGTCGGCCGCCTCAGGGCAATGCCGGGCCAGGACCTCCGCCGCGCGGGGGCCCTGAAGGGCGAGCAGCGCCCGGTGATCGGCCCGCATCAGTCGCACGCCGGCCGGCAGGCGCACGGCGATATGGGCCCAGTCCGCTTCCTTGCCGGCGGCGTTGACGACCAGCATCAGCGTGCCGTCCTCGGCCGGATCGGCAGAGCGCGTCACCATCAGGTCGTCGAGGATGCCGCCATCCTCCCCCAGCAGCTGCGTGTAGCGCTGCTGGCCCGGCCGGAGGGCCTGGATATCGGCGGGACAGAGCGTCTCGAGGGCGGCCGCAACAGTGGCGTGGTCAGCGCCGACCAGAAACCCCTGCCCCATGTGCGAGACATCGAACAGGCCGGCGTTCTCGCGCACCCACAGGTGCTCGGCCATGATCCCGTCGGCATATTGGACCGGCATGTCGTAGCCGGCGAACGGCACCATGCGGGCGCC
>JBMOJG010000322.1:0-4522 GCA_049316925.1 Alsobacter sp.
CCGCCAAGGCCGACGCCAATCTCAAGACCGCTTCCGCGGTCGGTCTCGGCTTCCAGGCGATCAACATCAACCTCGCCAATGGCGACAAGGCCAAGACGCCGTTCGGCCAGGACAGCCGTGTACGCCAGGCTTTTGAGCTGTCGATCGACCGCGATGCCCTCAACCAGGTCGTGTTCGAAGGGCAGTTCACCCCCGGCAACCAGTTCTTCCCGCCCAACAATCCCTATGCCGACAAGTCCCTCAAGATCCCGACCCGTGACGTGACCAAGGCCAAGGCCATGCTGAAGGAGGCGGGCGTCACTGCGCCGCTCGCCATCGAGGTGACGATGGCCAACAACCCGCGCTCGCTGGCGACCATGCAGGTCATCCAGTCGATGGCGGCCGAGGCCGGCTTCGCCATCAAGCTGAAGTCGACCGAGTTTGCCACCATGCTGGCCGAGGGCACGAAAGGCGATTTCCAGGCCAGCCAGTATGGCTGGTCGGGCCGGCCCGATCCTGACGGCAACATCCACGCCTATGTCACCTGCAAGGGCAATCTGAACGACTGGAAGTACTGCAATCCGGATGTCGACAAGCTTCTCGACGAGGCACGGACTCTGTCTGACACGGCCGAGCGCAAGAAGCGCTATGACGCCGCCCAGGCGATCCTGTCGAAGGACCTGCCCGTGATCGTGATCTATCACGAGAGCTGGATCTGGGGTCTCCGCAAGAAGGTCGATGGCTTCGTGCCCCATCCCGACGGCATGATCCGCCTCGACGGCCTGAAGTTCGCCTCGTGACGCAGTCGCTGTCCTGGACTGGACGGCAGGGCCCGGCGGGATTCGTCCTGCCGGGTCATCGGGTGGGGTGCGTCTGATGCTCGCCTATGCGGCCCGGCGCGTGCTCGTCGCCATCCCGACGATCATCCTTGTCTCGATCTTCGTCTTCGTCCTGCAGAAGCTGCTGCCCGGCGACCCGATCCTCGTCCTTGCCGGCGAGGAGCGGGACCCTGTCGTCATCGAGCTGCTGCGCGAGAAATACCGCCTCAACGATCCGCTGCCGGTGCAGTATTTCGCCTGGGCCTGGCAGGCCCTTCAGGGCAATCTCGGGATCTCGCTGCGCACCAATGTGCCGGTGCTGCAACTCGTCGCCGAGAAGCTCCCGGTCACGCTCCAGCTCGCCGCGATGGCGATGACGTTTGCACTGCTCATCGGCATTCCGGCCGGCATCATGGCGGCGGTGAAGAAGGGCACGGCGTGGGACTACACCGCCACCGGCATCGCGCTCTGGGGCCTGTCGATTCCCAACTTCTTCCTTGGCGTGATGCTGATCTTCCTCGTCTCGGTGCAGCTGCAGTGGCTGCCGGCATCAGGCTACGTGCCACTGTCGGAGAGCGTCAGCCAGAACCTGCGCACCATGATCATGCCGGCCTTCGTCCTCGGCAACGCGCTGGCCGCCAGCATGATGCGCCATACGCGCAGCGCCATGCTGGGCGTGCTCAAGCAGGACTATGTACGCACCGCCCGCGCCAAGGGCCTGCTGGAGCCGCGGGTGGTGCTGCGGCACGCATTGCGGAACGCGCTGGTGCCGGTCGTCACCATCGGCACGTTGCTGTTTGGCGAACTCCTCGCAGGCGCTGTGCTGACCGAGCAGATCTTCACGATCCCGGGTTTCGGCAAGCTGATCGTCGACGCGGTCTTCAACCGGGACTATGCGGTGGTGCAGGGCGTCGTGCTGTGCACCGCCATCGGCTATATCGGCCTGAACCTTGTGGCGGACCTGCTCTATTTCGTCCTCAACCCGCGTCTGAGGGTGCGCTGATGACCCTGGCGCTCGACACAGCCGCCCCGCAGTCCCTGCCGCCCCGGCGCAGTCGGTTCTGGGGCAAGATCAGGACCAATCCGTCGGCCCTCGTCGGCGGGGTTCTGGTCGGCTTCTTCGTGCTCGTGGCCGTGCTCGGCCCGTGGCTGGTGGGCATCGACCCGATCAAGACGTCCTGGACCGCGGTCCGCAAGATGCCGTCGCTCGCCGCCTGGTTCGGCACCGATGAGCTCGGCCGCGACGTCCTCTCCCGCGTCGTCTCCGGTGCCCAGGCATCGCTCCTGGCCGGCGTCGTCTCGGTCTGCATCGCCGTCTCGATCGGCGGGCCGCTCGGCCTCGCTGCGGGCTATTTCGGCGGCTGGGTGGACGCGGTGATCTCGCGCTGCACCGAGGCGCTGCTGGCCTGCCCTTTCCTGATCCTGGCCATCGCGCTGGGCAGCGTGCTCGGCGCAAGTCTTACCAACGCGATGATCGCCATCGGCATCGCCGCCGCGCCGATCTTTACCCGCCTGACCCGCGCCCAGACCCTGTCGGTGAAGACCGAGGACTATGTCGAGGGCGCGCGCGCCATCGGCCTGCGCGACCGCTGGATCATCCTGCGCTACATCCTGCCCAACATCTTCGCGCCGATCCTCGTCCAGGCAACGCTGATCATCGCCCAGGCGATCATCGCCGAGGCGAGCCTGTCCTTCCTCGGGCTTGGCCAGCAGCCGCCTTCGCCGAGTTGGGGCGCGATGCTCGCCACCGGCAAGAACTTCGTCCAGCAGGGCCAGTGGTGGATGTCGGTGTTTCCCGGTGTCGCGATCTTCCTCACGGTGCTCGGCTTCAACCTGCTGGGCGACGGCCTGCGCGACGCCCTCGATCCGCGCGAAACCTGACCCGCACGGAACGTGACCCGCCCCTGCGATCGCACGGGATGACGCCCGCCCGTTTCTGTCGTTGACTGCCGCCGCGTCAAAAGCCGCCCAACCGGAGCCTGCCCGTGTTCACAACCCGTCCCGAGATCCAGGGCACCTTCGGTGTCGTCACGTCGACCCACTGGATTGCGTCTGCCGTCGGCATGTCGATGCTCGAGCGCGGCGGCAACGCCTTCGACGCCTGCGCCGCCACCGCCTTCGTGCTGCAGGTCGTCGAGCCCCACCTCAACGGCCCGCTGGGCGAGGTGCCGGCGATCTTCCATTCGGCGCGGACCGGCCGGGTCGAGGTGCTGTGCGGCCAGGGTGTCGCGCCTGCCGCGGCCTCCATCGAGGCCTTCAAGTCCCGCGGGCTCGATCTGGTGCCGGGCTCGGGCCTGCTCGCCACGGTCGTGCCCGGCGCCTTCGATGCCTGGATGCTGCTGCTGCGCGAGCATGGCGAGCTGCCGCTGCGCACCGTGCTCGAGCCGGCGATCCACTATGCCCGCCACGGCCATCCGATGCTGCCGCGCGTCGCCAACGAGATCGCCGCCCAGGGTGAGTTCTTCCGCACCGAATGGCCGAGCTCGGCCGCCACATGGTTGCCGGGCGGCAATGCTCCGAAGGCCCGTGCACTGTTCCGCAACCCCGTGCTGGCCGACACCTATGACCGGGTGCTGCGCGAGGCCGAGGCCGCCGGCGGCGACCGTATCCGCCAGATCGAGGCCGCGCGGGCGGCCTTCATGAAGGGCTTCGTCGCCGAGGCGATCGACCAGTTCTGCCGCACCACCGAGGTGATGGACGCCAGCGGCCGCCGCCATGGCGGCCTGCTCACCGCCGACGACATGGCCCGCTGGCACGCCAGCTTCGAGGCGCCGCAGACCGATGACTATCACGGCTGGACCGTCGCCAAGACGCGCCCCTGGGGGCAGGGGCCGGCCTTCCTCCAGTCCCTCTCCCTGCTGAAGGGCTGGGACATCGGCGCGCTTGACCCGAAGGGGGCGGACTTCATCCACCTCGTCGTCGAGGCCATGAAGCTCGCCTTCGCCGACCGTGAGGCCTATTACGGCGACCCGGATTTCGTCGACGTGCCGCTCGACGCGCTGCTGTCGGACGCCAATGCGGCGGACCGGCGTGCGCTCATCGGCGACACCGCATCGCGCGAGCTGCGGCCGACGATCCTGCCGGGTCGCGAGGCCCAGGTCGACCGCATGCTGGCGCTGCTCGGCATGGCGCGCGCCGGTGGCGGCCCCGGCGTCGGCGAGCCGACCATGGCGCATCTCAACACCGCCCGGCGCGGCGACACCGTCCATGTCGACGTCATCGACCGGCACGGCAACATGATCTCCGCCACCCCGTCCGGCGGCTGGATGCAGTCCTCGCCGGTCATCCCGGCGCTCGGCTTCCCGCTCAACACCCGCGCCCAGATGTTCTGGCTGGAGCCGGACCTGCCGGCCAGCCTGGCGCCGGGCAAGCGTCCCCGCACCACGCTCACGCCCTCGCTGGCACTGCAGGACGGTGTTCCCCGCCTGGTCTTCGGCACCCCGGGCGGCGACCAGCAGGACCAGTGGCAGCTGGCGCTGTTCCTGCGCCGTGTCCACCACGGGTTGAACCTGCAGGAGGCCATCGACCTGCCGCTGTTCCACACCCAGCACTTCCCCTCGTCCTTCTATCCGCGCGGCTCGCGCCCGGGCCACCTGATGGTCGAGGAGACGGTCGGCGAGGCGACGCTGGCCGAGCTGCGCCGGCGCGGCCACGATCTCGAGGTCGCCGGCGCCTGGACGGTCGGGCGGCTCACTGCCGCCGAGAAGGACCCCGACGGCATCCTC
>JBMOJG010000323.1:0-4509 GCA_049316925.1 Alsobacter sp.
GCCGCTGGCGCGCTCGACGATGAGCGCCTGGATGTTGATGGCGATGTCGATCAGGCCCAGCCCGGCGCCGAACACCAGCAGCAGGAGCGCCAGCGGCAGCAGGCCTTCGGCGACCGCTAGGCCGGGCAGGGCCAGGGCGATCACCGCCGAAGCGGCGAGGATCACGGTGCGGCAGCCAAGCCTTGCGGCAAGCGCGCCGGCGGCCGGCATCGCCAGTGTCGAGCCACCGCCCAGGCACAGGAGCAGCAGGCCGAGTCCGCCATCGTCGAGGCCGGTGCGATCCTTGACGTAGGGCACCAGCGGCGCCCAGGCGGCGACGCCGAAGCCGGCGATGAAGAACACGATCCGGGTGGCACGCTGCGCCGGCACGCCGGGCGGCGTGGCGATCAAGGCGTCGACGGACATCAAGCCTCCGGCTGCGCGGCGTGGGCGCTGTCGGCCAGGGCGACGGCTTTGATCAGGGCACTCACGGCCGTGCCGACCCTCAGCCCCAGCGCGTCGACCGCCAGGCGGATCGTGTAGGCGTGCAGCCGGTCGCCGCCCTGCAGGGTGATCTCCACATGGGCGGTCGGTCTGTCGTCGGTCGTGATCGCGGCGACCTGTCCGGCCAGAACGGTGCGGACGCTGAGAGATCCCGGCGGGCCCACGGCGAGCGCCACGTCGGCGGCGCGGATGGCGATCTGCGGCGTACCAACGAGCGGTCCGGGCACGACGATGTCGCCGGCGGGATGGGACAGGACGGTGACGCCGTAGTCGGCCCGCCAGGTTGCCGCGGTCACTGTCAGCAGCGACACCGCGTCGCGTGACGGCGGACGCCCGGGTATGGCGCGGGGTGCCAGCACCTCGGCGGGTGTGCCGATCGCCGTCACTTGTCCGTCCTCGATCCGCACGACGCGGGCGGCGAGGCGCGCCACCTCGTCCACGGCATGGGAGACGTACAGGATGGCGATGTCGAATTCGTCGCGCAGGCGCTCGATGAAGGGCAGGATCTCGTGCCGCCGTGCGGCATCGAGCGAGGCCAGCGGCTCGTCCATCAGCAGCAGCTGCGGCGAGGCCAGCATGGCCCGGCCGATGGCGACACGCTGGCGCTCGCCGCCCGAGAGTGTGGCTGGGGCGCGATCCAGCAGGTGGCCGATGCCCAGCACCTCGACGACGGGCTCGCTGGCGATGCGGCGGCTGGCGTGGGCGGTGAACCAGCGGCCATAGGCCAGGTTGGCGCGCACGCTCAGGTGCGGGAACAGGCGGGCATCCTGGAAGACGAGCCCGATACGGCGGCGATGCGGCGGCACGCGGCGGCCCGCCGCGGTGTCATCGAGGACGGTGTCGTCGATGCGAATAAGGGCCGAATCGGCCGTCTCCAGCCCGGCGACGAGACGGATGACCGTGGATTTTCCGGCGCCAGAAGGGCCGAACAGCGCCGTCACGCCCGCGGCGGCCTCGAAAGCCACGTCGAGCCTGAAGTCACTGCGCCGCAAGGTCGCGGCAACGCTCAGCATGGAGCGGCCGATGCCGGCCAGGCAAAACGGCCCCGCGCCTCGGTGCGCCGGTTGCCGTTGATGCGGGGAGTGTCGTCGCGGTTGCCCATGGGCCCTCCGGAGTGGCGGCCGCATCCTAGCGGAACAACCCGGCTGCGCCACGGGGCCGCGCAGCTGCGGCAGGCGTGCAACAGCCGGTCTTGGTGTCGCGATCCCGGGCCAGCGCGACGCAGCGCAGGCTCGACGGCACGAGCGGGCTCGGCCATGGTGCCGCCGCCCGCAAGGAACGCCCCATGCCGCAGCTCGTGCATTTCATCCGCCATGGCCAGTCCACGTTCAACGCCGCCTGGGCGGAGACGGGCCGGGATCCCGGCCATATCGACGCGCCGCTGAGCCCGCTCGGGCATGACCAGGTGGCGCAGGCGCGCGAGGCGCTGGCGCCGGTGCGGGTCGACCTCGTCATCACCTCGCCGCTGACGCGGGCGCTGCAGACCACGGTCGGCATCTTCGGCGGCCGTGGCGTCGAAATGATGGTGACCTGCCGGCACCGGGAACGGCTCGAGAGCTCGTGCGATCTGGGCCGCAGCCCGAGGGAGCTGGCGACGGACTTTCCGCATCTGGCCTTCGACCACCTCGCCGATCCGTGGTGGCATGACGGGCCGCCGGGAGAGGCGGGCGTGCCGCATGAGCCGGAGGACGTCTTCGAGACACGCGTTGCGGCGTTTGCCGCCTGGCTCGACGCGCGGCCGGAGGCGAGCATCGCGGTGGTGGGGCACCATGTGTTCTTCCGCAGCCTGACCGGCCGGCCGCTGGCCAATTGCGAGGTGCTGACGCTGGCGCCGCCGGTTCTCGCCGCGGCCCGTTGACAAGTCGGCGCCGGCGCTTGCCGGCACAGGGCGCAGCGCCTAAGCCGGACGGACGCTCCGCCGGAACCCCGCATGTCCGCTGCCCTTGATTCGTCCCGCGATCCGCTCGCCGTGCTGAGCGGCGTGTTTGGCCATGCGGCGTTCCGCGGCCGGCAGGAGGACGTGATCCGGCACGTGGCCAGGGGCGGCGACGCGGTCGTGCTGTTCCCCACCGGGGCCGGCAAGAGCATGTGCTACCAGGTGCCGGCGCTGTGCCGGGAGGGCACCGGGATCGTCGTGTCGCCGCTGATCGCACTGATGCGCGACCAGGTCGAGGCGCTGCGCCAGGCTGGCGTCGCCGCCGCTGCGCTCAACTCGGCCCAGTCGCCCGACGAGGCCGCGTCCGTGCGCCGCGAGCTGATGGCCGGCCGGCTGAAGCTGCTCTACGTGACGCCCGAGCGGCTGGTCACCGACGGGTTTCTCGACTTCGTGGCGCGTGTGCCGATTGCGCTGTTTGCCATCGACGAGGCGCATTGCGTCAGCCAGTGGGGCCATGATTTCCGTCCGGAATACCGGCAGCTCGGCGTGCTCGGCACGCGCTTTCCCGGCGTGCCGCGGCTGGCGCTGACCGCCACCGCCGATCCGCAGACGCGCGACGATCTGCGCGAGCGGCTCGGGCTGGCCGACGCGCCGGTGTTCACGACGAGCTTCGACCGTCCCAACATCCGCTACACGATCGTCGAGAAGGACAATCCGCGCCGGCAGCTGCGCGAGGTCGTGCGCCGTCACGCCGGGCAGAGCGGCATCGTCTACTGCCTCAGCCGTGCCAAGGTCGAGGAGACGGCTGCCTGGCTGGCCGGGGAGGGCGTGCGGGCGCTGCCCTACCATGCCGGGCTCGACCGCAGCGTCCGCGACGCCAACCAGGACGCGTTCATCCGCGAGGAGGGCGTGGTGCTGGCCGCCACGATCGCGTTCGGCATGGGCATCGACAAGCCCGACGTTCGCTTCGTGGCGCATCTCGATATTCCGGGGTCGGTCGAGGCCTACTATCAGGAGAGCGGCCGGGCCGGACGCGATGGCCTGCCGTCCGAGGCCTGGATGGCGTACGGCATGGGCGACGTGGTGCAGCGCCGGCGGATGATCGACGAGGGCGGCTCGCCCGACGAGGTCAAGCGGGTGGAGCGCAGCAAGCTCGGCGCGCTGATCGGCATCTGCGAGACGGCCGGCTGCCGCCGCCAGGCACTGCTGGCGCATTTCGGCGAGGCCTATGCGGGGCCCTGCAACAATTGCGACACGTGCCTGTCGCCGGTCGAGACGTTCGACGGCACGACGGAGGCCCAGAAGGTGCTGTCCGCCGTGTACCGGACCGGCCAGCGCTACGGCGCCGGCCACGTCATCGACGTGCTGCGCGGCATCGCCACCGAGAAGGTGACGCGAGCAGGCCATGACGCCCTGCCGACCTTCGGCGTCGGTGCCGACCGCGACGAGCGCGGCTGGCAGTCGGTGATCCGGCAGCTCGTGGCCACCGGCACGCTGGTGGTCGACCATGATTCCTATGGCGCGCTGACGCTTGGTGAGGGCGCGCGCGCGGTTCTGCGCGGCGAGGCTCCGGTGCGCCTGCGCCGCGACCGGGTGTTCAAGGCCGAGCCGGGTCGCAGCAGCAGCGGCCGCAAGGTGCGGGCGGTGCACGCGGAGGACGACGATCCGCTGTTCGTGGCGCTGCGCGCCGAGCGCATGCGGCTCGCCCGCGAGCAGGGGGTGCCGCCCTATGTGGTGTTCCACGACAGCACGCTGCGCGACATGGCGCTCTTGAAGCCGCGCAACCGCGACGAGATGGCGGCCGTGCAGGGCATCGGCCAGGCCAAGCTGGCGCGCTACGGTGACGCGTTCCTGGCGATCATCGCCGGCGGGGCCTGACGGCCCCGCTCATGCCACTGGCGCAGGCGCCGACAGGTCGGCCAGACTGCGCAGCCCGGCCAGCCGCGACAGCGCGATGGCGACGAAGGACGCGGCGAACAGGCCGGCAACGGCGATGAGCGCGACATCGGCGCCGTAATGCAGGGCGAACCAGCCGCCGGCCAGGGCGCCGAAGGGGCGGACGCCGTAGATCGCCATTTGCAGGGTGGCGCCGACACGTCCGAGCAGCTGCGGCGGCGTGACGATCTGGCGAATGCTGGTCTGACAGACAA
>JBMOJG010000324.1:0-4508 GCA_049316925.1 Alsobacter sp.
GTCCGAAATGACGCGGACCTTCTTCACCTCGAAAATGACCCAACGCGCCGCGGTGGTGTTCGCTGACGAGATGAGCAGCCTCGGCCCCATCCGTCTCAAGGAGGTCGACGAAGCCCAGCAGAAGATCATCAGCACCGCCAAGACACTGGCTGAGAAAGGCGAGATCATTATCGCCAAGTCGGGCAATGAAGAGGATGTCGTCCTCGAATAGCCCGCACTTCAGGGCGCCTGTCCGCGGCCTGATGAGCCCGAAGTGGCCAGCAGCGGAAAATTAACATCGACTGTCTAGGCTTCAAGCTATCTGTTTGCGTCGAGCCGGATCCGCATGTACCGCGTCGAATATCAGCGTCTGCGCTTCCTGGTCGTCGACGACAACACCTATATGCGCCGCATCGTCAAGACGCTGCTGCACGGATTCGGCGCCCGCGAGGTGTTCGAGGCCGAGGACGGCGCATCGGCCCTTGATGCATTCGCGTCGCATTACCCCGACATCGTCTTCACCGATTGGGAAATGCCGCTGATCAACGGCATCGACATGACCAAGCTGATGCGCTGCTCCGACAACAGCGTGAACCCGTTCGTGCCGATCATCATGGTCACGGTGCATTCCGAGCGCCATCGTGTGATCGAGGCGCGCGACGCCGGCGTCACGGAGTTTCTGGTCAAGCCGCTGTCGGCCCAGGCGCTGCACCAGCGTGTCCTGAACGTGATCGCCCATCCGCGGTCTTTCATCCGCACCCAGACCTTCTTCGGGCCGGACCGGCGGCGCACGAAGGCTGTCGAGTACAATGGTCCAGAGCGGCGCAAGGGTGAGGGCGGAGAGATGATTGCCCCGCGCAAGCTCACCGCCGGTATCGTCAACTCCTGAGCACACCATGGCGGCGTCGATGACGAAAATCGCTCCCCACGAGGATGTCCACGACGACCACGTCGTCGTGCACCCGCCCACAACCCTGCGCGACAAGGGTCTGTCTCGGGCCACGATGACGCCGCTCGAACTGGCCGAATTCCTTGAGCGTGGCGACAAGGCCATCGAGGCGCTGGCGCCGAGCTTCGCCGACTGGATGCTGGGCGAAACATGGCGTCTCGCCGAGTGCTACGAGGTGTTTGAGGCCGGGCCACGCGACGAGGCCGCGGCCAAGGCCCTGTTCATCGTCACCCATGACTTCCGCGGGCTGGCGAAGCAGTTCGGCTATCCGCTCGCGGCGAAGATCAGCGAATCCCTGGGTGATGTGCTGCAAAGCCCGCTGGCCGGTACGATCCCGGCCGTGATCCTGCGCAGCCACGTGGATGCCATCTGCGCGATCGTGCGCTCCGGCGTCCGTGACGACACCAACACAACGGCCCGCGCCATGGTCGACAGCCTGGCGTCCATCATGGCCGAGCATCGGCGTGCCGCGCGACAGGGCTAGGCGTTTCCGGACGCTGCCCCGAAGGCCCCGGCCACCGGACCGGGCAGGACCCGGCGTCTGGATCGGGCGGAACCGGCCTCAAGCCTGGATCATGCAGACCGGCCGCGCGTTATGCGACCCTCAGCACGCTCTTGACGCGCTGCTGCAGCGCGTTGGGCTCGACCGGCTTCAGGATGAAGGCATCGACCCCCGCGGTCTTGGCCTGCCGGACGGTGTCGGATGACGTCTCGCTGGTCGCCATGATCACGGGAGTGCCGCGCAGCACGGGGTGGGACCGAATCGCCTTCAGCAGGCCGAGGCCCGAGATCCCGCCCATGTGCAGGTCGGTGATCACCAGGTCGTAGCGTGTCGTCGACAGCTTCTTGATGGCTTCCTCGCCGCTCTCGGCGCCATCCACCGTCTCGATCCCCATCTGCAGCAGGGCAAAGCGCACCAGACCCCGCATGCTCTTCTGGTCGTCGACCACGAGCACCTTCTTGGACTTGAGATCAGCCATTGTGAACTCCCATCGTGCAGGACATCCGGCCGCGGCCGCCGGGAACGCCGAGCACCGCGTCGGCGATGCGGTCGAGAGCCAGCACCTGGTCGACCGCGCCGAGCTGCACGGCGGCCTTCGGCATGCCGTACACGACGCAGGTTGCCTCATCCTGGGCAAAGGTCGTTGCGCCAGCGCGCCGCATGGCCAGCAACCCGTCGGCGCCGTCACGGCCCATGCCTGTCAAGATCACGCCGACGGCTCGCCCACCGGCTTCGACGGAAGCGGACCGGAACAGCACGTCGACAGACGGCTTGTGTCCGGACACGGCCGCCTCGTCGCTGAGCCGCGCCACATAGCCGCCGCCGCGATGCTCGACCCGCAGATGGCTGCCACCGGGCGCGACCCAGACCGAGCCGGCCGTCAGCCGCTGCCCGTCCTGGGCCTCATGCGACGGCAATCCGGTGGTCTGCGCCAGCCGGGTCGCCAGCCGCGCCGTGAATGTCGGCGGCATGTGCTGCACGACCACGATCGGGCAGGCCGCCCTGTGGAGGCCCTCGACAACCTTGCAGACCGCTGGCACGCCGCCGGTCGAGGCTCCGATGCAGATCAGCGAGTCCGCATCAAATCCGGCTGACGCCGAGGCCGCGCGGGCCACCGGCGAGGGACGCGAGACGGCCGGCGCCGCGGCGCGCATCCGGTGGTTGCTGGTCGCCGCCCGCAGCAGGCCGGCGGCGGTTTCGGACAGGAAACGGTCGATCTCGGTGGGACGGCCATCCGGCTTCTGGATGCAGTCGATGGCGCCGTTCTCGAGCGCCTGCAGCGTCATGTCGGCCGCCGAGTCGGTATGGCCGGAGACGACCAGGACCGGCAGCGGCCGCACGCCCATCAGCTTCTTCAGGAACTCGATACCGTTCATCCCTGGGAGCTCGATGTCGAGCGACACGACGTCGACGTCGACGCCCGGCTGGCGCAGCACGACCCACGCCTCCTCGGCGCTTTCCGCCGTGCCGGCGAGCATCAGCCCCTCCGTCTCCTCGACGATGGCGCCGATCAGCCGGCGAATGGTGCGGGAATCGTCGACGACGAAAACCCGGTAGGGAGGCCCAAGGCGCGCCATCAGAAGAACTCCACGTCGCCCGCCGGCCGGACCCGGGCCATCTTGCGCCGGTAGTTCTCTTCCTCGACCGACACGGTGATGGCGCTCGACTTGTCGAGTTCCTGCACCCAGGCCTTCCCGGTTGCAGGGTGGAACCGGAGGCGCCGCGGCGCCGTCCCTCCCACCGACCGGGCAACAATCGGAAAACCTTCGTTCCTGCAGAATTTCTCGACGAATGCGATGTTCTGCTCGCCGATCCGCAGCATGCTGGCGCCGCCGAGCACGCGCGCGCCACCGAACATCTTCACCTCGATTCGGCCGCGATTGCCGCCGCGGCGGTAGATGCTGTTGAGCAGTTGCTCCATCGCATAGTCGCCGAACCGCATGGCCTCGTCGGACCCCTGCGCCAGGTCGTGGGAATCGCTCGACGGCAGCAGGAAATGGTTGAGCCCGCCGACACCGGTGATGGTGTCGCGCACGCAGGCCGCGACGCATGAGCCGAGCAGCGTCACGACGATCTCGCCGGATTTGTCGGTGACGTAATGGTCGCCGGGTGCCACCGACACAAGCGTGGCGCCTGTTGCATCGGTGAACGAACGGCGCGGGGCGGCCGGCGCCCGGGGTGCGATCGCCATCAACGCCTCCTGTAGATCGTCCGGCCGATCAGCTCGAACGCCGGATGCGGGGGCGACAGGGATTCGGAGTGCCCGAGATAGAGCCAGCCGCCCGGTCGTAGAATGTCGACGCAGCGGTCGACGATGCTCTTTTTCGTCGGTGCATCGAAGTAGATCATCACGTTGCGACACGACACCACGTCGAACGGGCCGCGCATCGGCCACGGCGTGACGAGGTTGAGCTGCTTGAACGTCAGATAGCGGCGCAGGTTGGGGCCGATCCGCACGGTGTCGCCCTGCCCGGTCGGTTCGAGCTGGAGCAGAGGCCGCAGGTCTGCCGGCGACCGGTCGGTCACCTCGCGCATGTATTCTGCGCGCTCGGCGCGGTCGAGCACGTCGGTGTCGATGTCGGTGGCCAGGACCTTCAGGTCGATGCTCTTGGGTGGCTGCACCGCGTTGACCATCGCGGCGATCGAATAGGGCTCCTCGCCCGTCGACGAGGCCGCGCACCAGATCCGGACGCGCTGGCTGCCCCGCAAAGCCCGCCCGATGCTGTCCGGCAGGGCCTCGGCACGGAGATGGTCGAGGTGGTGCCGCTCGCGGAAGAACGCCGTGTGGTTCGTGGTCAGCACGTTGAGCAGCTGCGGCAGTTCGCGGGCGGCGTCGGGTCCGCGCAGGAGCTCGCAGTATTCGCTGACCGTGCGCAGCTGCAGCGCCCGCAGCCGGCGCATCAGGCGGCCGCGGATCATCGCGGACTTGTGGGCGCGGATAATGATCCCCGCCTGTTCCTTGGCGATGCCGGCAATCAGCTCGAAGTCGCGCGGCGACAGCGCGAAGTCGGATTCGTCTGCGGCAAGGCCTTGCACGTCGTGGTGCTCCTGGTCGGGGACGGGCGCGCCGGGGGAGAC
>JBMOJG010000325.1:0-4489 GCA_049316925.1 Alsobacter sp.
GTCGCCGAGCGGCGTCGAGGTGCCGTGCGCGTTGATGTAATCCAGATCTGCAGCTGACAGACCGGCGCGCTTCAGCGCCGACACCATGCAGCGAAAGGCGCCATCGCCATCCTCTGCCGGCGAGGTGATGTGATAGGCATCGCCCGACATGCCGTATCCGACGACTTCGGCATAGATCTTGGCGCCACGCGCCTTGGCGTGTTCGAGTTCCTCGAGCACCACAACGCCGGCGCCCTCCCCCATGACGAAGCCATCGCGGTCCCGATCATAGGGCCGCGAGGCGCGGGTCGGATCGTCGTTGAAGGCGGTAGACAGGGCACGGCACGCCGCAAACCCGGCAATGGACAGCCGGTTGATGGGTGATTCCGTGCCACCGGCCACCATCACGTCGGCGTCGTCGAGCGCGATCATCCGTGCGGCATCGCCGATGGCGTGCGCGCCGGTCGAGCACGCGGTGACAACTGAATGATTCGGCCCCTTGAGGCCGTGCTCGATCGAGACGTGCCCCGACACGAGATTGATCAGGCGTCCCGGAATGAAGAACGGCGAGATACGCCGCGGCCCCTTTTCGGCCAGCACGATGGCCGCGTCATAGATTCCGCCAATCCCGCCAATGCCGGACCCGATCAGGACGCCGGTGCGCGTCTGGTCCTCATAGCTTTCCGGCTTCCAGGATGCATCGGCGAGCGCCTGACGCGCCGCAGCCACGCCGAAAATGATGAAGTCGTCGACCTTGCGCTGGTCTTTCGGTTCCATCCAGTGATCGACGTTGAAGGTGCCGTTCGTGCCATCGCCGCGGGGCACCTGACACGCCACCCTGGCAGCCAGATCGTCCACGGGAACACGGCTGATGCGCGTCGCGGCACTATGGCCTGCGAGCAGGCGCTCCCAGGTGATGTCGACGCCGCACCCCAGCGGCGTCACCATCCCCAGGCCCGTAATGACGACCCGCCGCATGGCAGTCCGATCCAACCCTTGCTGGTGGAAGACGACCGATCAGGCCGCCTTCTTCTCCAGGAAGGACACAGCGTCACCGACGGTGCGAATGGTCTCGGCGGCGTCGTCCGGGATCTCGACCGAGAACTCTTCCTCGAACGCCATCACAAGCTCGACCGTGTCGAGGCTGTCAGCCCCGAGATCGTCGATGAAATTGGCGGTGTCGATCACCTTCTCGGGTTCGACGCCCAGATGCTCCACGACAATCTTCTTCACGCGGGCGGCGATGTCGCTCATGTCTCGAACCTCGTTCAACAATGGAACCGCAACACCGCAAGGCGGCACGGTCCGGATCAGGATACCGGCCGCGGCAATGCGGTCCGGGGTGTTTCAGGTGCCGGATCGGAGCAGGGCAACGGTGCCCCGGCGCTTCAGCTCCTCAAACGCCGCAGCGGATGGTGCCGTCAAGCCCCCCCATGGACGTGTTGGCGTCGTAACATACTTTCCAGGGGAAGGCGAGTACCGGCACTTGCTGCTACGTGACTTTAATTCTTCGCTTTATCGCGTTCAAATCATGGCCATTCCACCGTTGACGTGAAGCGTCTGACCGGTGACGTAAGACGCTTCCGAACTGGCGAGATAAACCACGGCCGAAGCGATCTCCGAGCCCGAACCCAGCCGACCCATCGGCACCGTCGCGAGGATGGCCTCGCGCTGCTTGTCGGTCAGAACGGCCGTCATCGCGGTCTCGATGAACCCGGGCGCGACGCAGTTCACGGTTACGCCCCGGCTGGCCACTTCGGCAGCCAGTGACTTGCTCATCCCGACCAGCCCCGCCTTGGATGCCGCGTAGTTGCCCTGGCCGGCATTGCCGGTGGTTCCGACAATCGACGTCACCGCGATGATTCTCCCCCAGCGTCGGCGCATCATGCCTTTCACGGCGGCGCGCATCAGCCGGAACGACGCCTCAAGATTGACACGGATCACCGTGTCCCACTCCTCATCCTTCATCCGCATGAACAGGTTGTCGCGGGTGACGCCGGCATTGTTCACGAGAATGTCGAGCTGGCCCATCGCCACCTCCGCCGATGGCACGAGCGCCTCGACCGATTCACGCGAGCCGAGATCGGCAGGAAGTACATGAACCCGCGTCGCCAGTTCGGCAGCGAGAGTCTCAAGCGCGTCGCGGCGCGTTCCAGACAATCCGACCGTTGCGCCGCGCGCATGCAGGACCCGGGCAACGGCGTTGCCGATGCCGCCGGACGCGCCGGTGACCAGCGCGGTCTTTCCAGTGAGATCGAACATGGCAACTCCTCCCCGGTCGGGCGTCAGGCCTGAATAAAGGTGCGATAGGCGGCGACATCGTCCGGCGTGCCGACCGCCTGGCCCCGTGCGCCGTCGGCGATCCGCCGCAGCAGGCCGGTGAGCACCTTGCCGGAGCCGAGTTCGACGAAATCCGTCACCCCGACCGCCGCCATGGCGCCGACGCATTCGCGCCAGCGCACCGTACCGGTGACCTGGGCGACCAGCGACCGGCGGATGGCATCGGGGTCGGTCACCGGCGCAGCGAGCACATTGGCCATCAGCGGCGCCCGCGGCGGCAGAACCTGCACGTGCGACAACGCCTCGGCCATCGCATCGGCGGCCGGCTGCATCAGCGCGCAGTGGAACGGCGCGGAGACCGGCAGCAGCATCGCGCGCTTGGCGCCGCGGGTCTTGGCGATCTCGATGGCGCGCTCGACGGCCGACTTTGTTCCCGACACCACCACCTGGCCTCCGCCATTGTCATTGGCGGCCTGGCAGATCTCCCCGGAAGCAGCCTCGGCCGCGACGGCTGATGCCGTTTCGAAATCGAGCCCGAGCAGCGCCGCCATGGCGCCGACTCCGGGGGGAACCGCCGCCTGCATGGCATTGCCGCGGATCCGCAGCAGTCGGGCGGTGTCGGCGATCGTCAGGCTGCCGGCGGCGGCCAGGGCGGAATATTCGCCGAGCGAATGGCCAGCGACGAAGGCCGCCTTGCCGATGTCGAGCCCGGCCTCGGCCTCAAGCACGCGGACCACGGCGAGGCTGACCGCCATCAGGGCCGGCTGGGCGTTGGCCGTGAGGGTCAGGTCGCCATCGGGGCCCTCAAACATGAGCGCAGACAGGCGCTGATCAAGCGCCGAGTCCACCTCTGCAAAAACCATCCGCGCGGAGGGGAAGGCGTCGGCGAGGGCCTTGCCCATCCCGACCGACTGGCTTCCCTGGCCGGGAAACACAAAGGCGACGCTCATGTGACACGCTGTCCAGACCTGTGATGCGCCCGAAAGGCACGCGGTTCATGGCAGTGTCAAGACCCTTGGCGTCGGCCAGGCCGGCACCGGCTCCCGCTTCCCACAGATGCCGCACCTGCGGGCGGTGATCAGACCAGCGCGGCGACAGCGATCAGCGGCAGCCCCGCAAGCGCCGCGGCAAACAGGTTGTAGGCGATGGCGGAGATGGCGGCTCCGGCCGCAAAACCGGTGACCAGCAGGACGCCGGCCTTCAGGGCAGCGACTTTCATGGTGTCACTCCCTGTCCTCATGCCGCTTCTGCGACTTCGGGCACCCTGCCGCAAACGGAAAGGCGCTGCCATGCCAACGCGCACAGGACGGCAACGGAGCCTTGCGCGGCCGCGGGAAATCCATTATGGACCGCGCTTCGCAGCGTCCGGCCGGGGGCTGAACGGAAGCTCTCGCGTGCGAGAGAGGGGCAAGTGCTCCGCCTTTCGGTGTCTCCGCCTTCGGAAATTCCCCGCTCGGGCCTTTCGCGGCCCGAAGGGCTTCGCGCCGGATGCGACACGAGAGAAAGGCCGAGGCGCAATGCCGCTTTACGAACACGTGTACCTTGCCCGTCAGGATGTGACGGCGCAGCAGGTCGAGACCATGACCGAGACGTTCAAGGCCATCATCGAGGGCCATGGCGGCAAGATTGAGAAGATCGAGTACTGGGGCGTCAAGACGCTCGCGTACCGGATCAAGAAGAACCGCAAGGCGCATTTTTCCCTGCTCAACATCGACGCCCCTTCGGCGGCGGTGGCCGAGATGGAGCGCCAGATGGGCATCAACGAGGACGTGCTGCGCACCCTGACGGTGCGGGTCGAGGCCCTCGAGGAAGGGCCGTCGGCGATGATGCAGAAGCGTGACCGCGACGATCGCGACGATCGTGGTGACCGCGGCTTCGGTGGCGGCGGCGGTGGCGGCTTCGGTGGCGGCGGTGGTGGCTTCGGTGGTGGCGGCGGTGGTCCCGGCGGCGGCGGTGGTGGTCGTTTCGGCGACCGTGACCGTGGTCCGCGTGGCGATCGTCCGCCGCGCCGTGAGGAAACTGCCGTTGTCGAGGAGGCGAACTGATGTCCGCCGCAGGAGCCCGCCGCCCCTTCTTCCGTCGCCGGAAGACCTGCCCGTTCTCCGGCCCGAACGCGCCGAAGATCGACTACAAGGACACGCGTCTGCTGTCACGCTACATCTCCGAGCGCGGCAAGATCGTGCCGTCCCGCATCACCGCCGTGTCGGCGAAGAAGCAGCGCGAACTCGCC
>JBMOJG010000326.1:0-4489 GCA_049316925.1 Alsobacter sp.
AACGAAATGCTGGCCCAGATCGCCGAGCAGAAGAAGGCCCGCGACAGCCTCCCGTCCACCGCCGACGACAAGGCAGCCTACGCCAAATCCATTTCGGCGGGCCTGTCCGACTTCGGCAACTGGAGCCTGTCGCCTGCCGGCGCCTGGATTGTCTTCAATCCCTACGAGCTCGGCTCCTATGCCGAAGGCTCATACGAATGCACGTTGCCCCTGCCGGCGTTGCGGCGGCTGTCCAAGGGGCTGCCTTTGCCCGAAGAGGGCTGACCCGGGTCGAGGTATTACGCCTGAGGCATGAGGCCTGAGCGAGCTGCCGTCTCCCGGCTTGCGCCGGCAGGCCACTGGGGACGGTGCCGCCCGCACCCTTGTGCCGACTCGGCCCGTTCTGTATGCGTTCCGGTCGCGGCGGCCGGTGTCCGGCGCGCCGTTCCGCTCCATAAGGCCAGTTTGGACGACAAATGGGCAAGCCCGTCGATCCGCCCGACGATGACCACAAGGGCGTCGAGACCATCGACCTGAAGGCGGCGCTCGAGGAGCGCTACCTTGCCTATGCGCTGTCGACGATCATGCACCGGGCGCTGCCGGATGCGCGCGACGGGCTGAAGCCCGTGCACCGGCGCATCCTGCACGCGATGCGACTGTTGCGTCTCGATCCCGGCACCGCCCACAAGAAATGCGCCCGCATCGTCGGCGACGTCATCGGCAAGTTCCATCCGCATGGCGACCAGGCCGTGTATGACGCGCTGGTCCGCCTGGCGCAGGATTTCGCCCAGCGCTATCCGCTGGTCGACGGCCAGGGCAATTTCGGCAATATCGACGGTGATAACGCCGCCGCCTATCGCTACACCGAGGCGCGCCTGACCGACGTCGCCGGCCTGCTGCTCGAAGGCATCGACGAGGACGCGGTCGACTTCCGCGACACCTACAATGGCGAGGATGAGGAGCCGGTCGTCCTGCCGGCGGCCTTCCCGAACCTGCTGGCCAATGGCTCGCAGGGCATCGCGGTGGGCATGGCCACGTCCATCCCGCCGCACAATGCCGCCGAGCTCTGCGACGCGGCGCTCTATCTGATCTCCCACCCGGTGGCCACGTCCGAGCAGCTGCTCACCTTCGTGCCGGGTCCCGACCTGCCGACCGGCGGCGTCATCGTCGAGCCGCGCGCCTCCATCGCCGAGACCTACCGCACCGGCCGCGGCAGCTTCCGGGTGCGGGCGCGCTGGGAGCGCGAGGAGACCGGGCGCGGCACCTATGTGATCGTCATCACCGAGATCCCCTACCTCGTCCAGAAATCGCGGCTGATCGAGAAGATCGCCGAGCTGCTGAACGAGAAGAAGCTGCCGCTTCTGGCCGATGTCCGCGACGAGTCTGCCGAGGATGTCCGCATCGTGCTGGAGCCGAGGGCGCGCAATGTCGATCCGGCCTTGCTGATGGAATCGCTGTTCCGGCTCACGGAGCTCGAGAGCCGGATCTCGATGAACATGAACGTGCTCACCGGTGGCGTGGTGCCCCGCGTGCTCGGCCTTGCCGAGGTGTTGCGCGAATGGCTCGACCACCGGCGCGTCGTCCTGCAGCGCCGCTCGCGCTATCGCCTCGGCCAGATCGACCGCCGGCTGGAGATCGTCCGCGGCCTGCTCATCGTCTATCTGGACCTCGACAAGGTCATCAAGATCATCCGCGAGGAGGATGAGCCCAAGGCCGAGCTGATGCGCGTCTTCCAGCTCACCGACAACCAGGCCGAGGCGATCCTCAACACCCGCCTGCGATCGCTGCGCAGGCTCGAGGAGATGGAGCTGAAGCGCGAGCTCGACGCGCTCGTGCTGGAGAAGGGCCAGATCGAGACCCTGCTGGGCTCCGATGCCGCCCAGTGGAAGGCGATTTCCTGGGACATCCGCGAGGTCAAGAAGCGCTTCGGACCGGAAACGCCGCTCGGCCGTCGTCGCACGATCTTCGCCGATCCGCCGGCTGCCGCCGATCTCGATCTCGCCGAGGCCATGGTCGAACGCGAGCCGCTCACGGTCGTGGTGACGAAGAAGGGTTGGATCCGGGCCCTCAAGGGACACGTGCAGGACCTGTCGACCCTTCAGTTCAAGGGCGACGACGGGCTCGCCACCTCGTTCCACTGCGAGACCACGACGCGGATCCTGGTGCTGGCTTCGAACGGCAAGGTGTTCACCCTCGAAGCCGCGAAACTGCCGGGCGGGCGCGGGTTCGGCGATCCCATCCGGCTGATGGCCGACATCGACGAGGACGCCGACATTGTCGCGGCCTGGCCGTGGCGCCCCGGAACACGGCTCTTCGCCCTGTCGACGGAGGGCCGCGGCTTCGTCGTCACCGCCGAGGACGTGGTCGCCACCACGCGCAAGGGCCGGAACGTCCTGACGCTCGATCCGCCGCACCGCGCCTTGCCGATGGTGCCTGTCGAGGGCGACCATGTCGCCATCGTTGGCGAGAACCGCAAGCTGCTGGTGTTCCCGCTTGCGCAGGTGCCCGAAATGGGGCGTGGAAAGGGTGTTCGTCTCCAGCGCTACAAGGATGGAGGCGTCTCCGACCTGAAGGTCTTCACCCTCGCCGATGGCCTGACCTGGCGCGATACCTCCGGCCGCACCTGGACGGTGTCGGCCGCCGACCTCAACGACTGGATGGGCAACCGCGCCGAGGCCGGCCGCCTGCCGCCGAAGGGCTTCCCCAAATCGAACCGGTTCGGTTGAAGCACGCGCCTTTGGGGGGCGGAAACGCGGCCCGTCAAGGGCTAGTCGTAGCGCTCCCAGCCATGTGCCTGCAGCCGCTCCTGCGGCGCGAACCGGGCCTTGTAGGCCATCTTGGCCGATCCCTCGACCCAATAGCCA
The DNA here is from genome assembly GCA_049316925.1 of Alsobacter sp. GTDB lineage: Bacteria > Pseudomonadota > Alphaproteobacteria > Rhizobiales > Beijerinckiaceae > Alsobacter. The sequence continues at coordinate 2,844 of JBMOJG010000326.1, forward strand.
AGATACACGTAGGGCAGCCCCATGCGCTGCGCCCGCGCGATATGGTCGAGGATCATGAACGTCCCCAGACTGCGAGCAGCCTCGTCCGGATCGAAGAACGAGTAGACCATCGACAATCCGTCGGCGAGGACGTCGGACAGGGCCGCCGCCACGATAGGCCCGGCACCGCGCCCGTTGATCGCCGTATCGGGCCCGCGCCGGCGATATTCGACGACACACGTATCCACATGGCTGTCCTCGACCATCATGGCGAAGTCGAGCGCCGTCATGTCGGCCATGCCGCCATCCGCGTGTCGGCTGTCGAGATAGTGCCGGAACAGCGAATACTGCTCGGATGTTGGCAGGTTCTGCTTCACCTCGCCGACAAGGTCGGCATTCGCCTCGCCAACCCGGCGCAGGTTGCGGGACGGCCTGAAGGCGTCCACCAGCACCCGCACCGACACGCAGGCGCGGCAGCCATCGCAGGCCGGCCGGTACGCAATGGTCTGCGAGCGGCGGAAGCCGCCATGGGTCAGAACGTCGTTGAGTTCGCTGGCGCGCTTGCCGATGAGGTGGGTGAAGACCTTGCGCTCCATCCGCCCCGCCAGATAGGGGCACGGCGTCGGTGCCGTCAGGTAGAACTGGGGCTGGTCGCGGGACTGGGTCGTCAAGCGCGCTTTTCCGAGGACTGAAGCCGACGGCAGGTTAGCACCGCCGTGCTGGCGGCGGAACCGGGCGGTGTCAGGGCAGGCGGCGCACGCTGATGGTTCCGGCAAAAAGGTCGTGCAGAAGTCGCCGGTCGCTGCGGAACAGGCCAAACAGCAGAACGACCGGGGTCAGGAACGTCACGCTGACGTAGAAAAAGATCGCGTGAACGGCCGCCACCACGAACGGCACCGGCCCGCCTGATTCGGCCATGCGCATCTCGATGCCGAAGGTGCGCATCCCCCACGTGCCGCGCCGCGGGCCGGAGACGGTGATGCCGTTGTAGACCAGCGCCACCAGCGGCACGAGCGCCGGCATCAGCAGCCATGCCAGCCCGAAGGTGAAGACGCCCAGCACCATCACGACGGCGGAAAACACCAACACCAGAAAGCCGATGACGACGAAGTCGACCAGGAACGCGCCGATCCGGCCGGCCAGCACTCCGGCCACGTCCGCGGGGGCAGGGGAGTAGGCGAGAGGAGCAGGCGCGGGGGGCAGGGCCATGATGGTCTCCGGGGGCCAGGCTGTCCGGACCCGTCATGTGGCGTCAACGTGGCGCGCGTTCAAGCGTTGCGCGCTCCCGGCCTTGTCCGCGGCTCTATTCCGCCGCCTGCCGCCGCGGCTTCAGCGGGCGTCGGGCCAGCACCTCCCGCAGGAACCGGCCGGTGTGGCTGGTATCGACCTTCGCCACGTCCTCGGGGCGCCCCTGTGCCACCAGCATGCCGCCACCGTCGCCGCCTTCGGGACCGAGATCGAGGATCCAGTCAGCCGTCTTGATGACCTCGAGATTGTGCTCGATCACCACCACGGTGTTGCCCTGGTCAACGAGTTCGTGCAGCACCTCGAGCAGCTTGGCGACGTCGTGGAAGTGCAGCCCCGTCGTCGGCTCGTCGAGGATGTAGAGCGTCCGCCCCGTCGCCCGCCGCGGCAGTTCCTTGGCGAGCTTGATGCGTTGCGCCTCG
>JBMOJG010000327.1:0-4478 GCA_049316925.1 Alsobacter sp.
CCGCTGGCGCAGGGCGTGACCTTCGACATCGACTAGGCCGGGCGACCGGCGAACCGGACAGACAGGAGCTCGTGCCGCCATTGGCGAGCGCGAGAGCCCCACGAGGACCGCAGGAGAGCAGCCGATGAGCGCCATTCCGCAGACGCATGACCGCCCGGCCCGTGTCGACTTCGCGTGGGAGGATCCGTTCTTCCTCGAGGAGCAGCTGACCGAGGAAGAGCGCATGATCCGCGACACCGCGCGCAACTATGCGCAGGACAAGCTCCTGCCGCGGGTGATCGAGGCCTATGCGCAGGAGAAGAGCGATCCGTCGATCTTCCAGGAGATGGGGCGGCTCGGCCTCATCGGCGTGACGCTGCCGGAGAAATACGGCTGCGCCGGCGCCGGCTATGTGGCCTATGGCCTCGTGGCGCGCGAGATCGAGCGCGTCGACAGCGGCTACCGGTCGATGAACTCGGTGCAGTCGTCGTTGGTGATGTACCCGATCCAAGCCTTCGGCGACGAGCAGCAGCGGATGAAGTACCTGCCCAAGCTGGCCTCGGGGGAGTGGATCGGCTGTTTCGGCCTGACCGAGCCCGACGCAGGCTCCGATCCGGCCGGCATGACGACGCGGGCCGAGAAGGTGGCGGACGGTTACCGGCTCACCGGCGCCAAGATGTGGATCTCGAACGCGCCGATCGCCGATGTCTTCGTCGTCTGGGCGAAATCGACGGCGCACAACGACCAGATCCGCGGCTTCATCCTCGAGAAGGGCATGAAGGGGCTAAGCGCGCCGAAGATCCAGGGCAAGCTGAGCCTGCGCGCCTCGGTGACGGGCGAGATCGTCATGGACGGCGTCGTTGTGTCGGAAGACCAGATGCTGCCCAATGTCAGCGGCCTGAAGGGGCCGTTCAGCTGCCTCAACCGGGCCCGCTACGGCATCTCGTGGGGCGCGATGGGCGCCGCCGAGGACTGCTGGCACCGCGCCCGGCAGTACACGCTCGACCGCAGGCAGTTCGGCAAGCCGCTGGCGGCCACCCAGCTGGTGCAGAAGAAGCTCGCCGACATGCAGACCGAGATCGCGCTCGGCCTGCAGGGTTCGCTGCGCGTCGGGCGGCTGTTCGACGAGGGCAAGGTCGCGCCCGAGATGATCTCGCTGGTGAAGCGCAACAATTGCGGCAAGGCGCTGGATATCGCCCGCATGGCGCGCGACATGCACGGCGGTAACGGCATCAGCCAGGAATACCATGTGATGCGGCACGCCCAGAACCTCGAGACCGTCAACACCTATGAGGGCACGCACGACGTCCATGCGCTGATCCTCGGCCGGGCGCAGACCGGGATTCAGGCGTTCTTCTGAGCCGGACAGGGCCGGGACCCGCGCCATGAGCGACAGTGCCGCACCGTTGGCCGGGATCCGCGTGCTCGAGCTGGCCCGCATCCTGGCGGGACCATGGATCGGCCAGACTTTGGCCGATCTCGGCGCCGACGTGGTGAAGGTGGAACGGCCCGTCAGCGGCGACGACACCCGCGCGTGGGGGCCGCCCTTTGTGGCGGCGGCGGATGGCGGCGACCTCTCGGCGGCGTATTTCCACGCCTGCAACCGTGGCAAGCGCTCGGTGGCGGTCGATTTCGAGACGCCGGAGGGGCGCGAGACCGTGCGGCAGCTCGCCCGCCATGCCGACGTGCTGGTGGAGAACTTCAAGGTCGGCGGCCTGGCGAAGTTCGGGCTCGATGCGGAGAGCCTGCTCGCCGCCAATCCGCGCCTCGTCTACTGCTCGGTGACCGGCTTCGGCCAGACCGGGCCGTACCGCGACCGGGCCGGCTATGACTTCATGATCCAGGCCATGGGCGGCATCATGGACCTGACCGGCGAGCCCGATGGCGAGCCGCAAAAGACCGGCGTCGCCTTCGCCGACATCTTCACCGGCGTCTATGGGGTGGTCGGGATCCTTGCCGCGCTGCGCCGGCGTGACGCCACCGGGCAGGGCGGGCATGTCGACATGGCGCTGCTCGACACCCAGGTGGCGGTGCTGGCCAACCAGGCGCTGAACTTCCTCGTCTCGGGCACCGCCCCGAAGCGGATGGGCAATGCCCACCCCAACATCGTGCCCTACCAGGTGTTTCCCGTCGCCGACGGCCATATCGTCATCGCCACCGGCAATGACGGCCAGTTCCGGCGACTGTGCATGCTGCTCGGCGAGCCGGCGCTGGCCGACAACCCGGACTACCGGTCCAACGCGCTGCGGGTGCGGCACCGGGCGCCGCTGGTGGCGCGGCTGGCGGGGCTGACTGTCGGCTTTGGCCGCGACGCGCTGCTGGCCACGCTGGCGGCCGAAGGCGTGCCGGCAGGGCCGATCAACAGCGTGGCCGACGTGTTCGCCGACCCGCAGGTGCTGGCGCGCGGCCTGCGCGTCGACCTCGCCGACGCGGCCGCAGCGGGCGGCAGCGTGCCGTCGGTGCGCTCGCCGATCGTGCTCGACGGCGTTGCCCAGGTGGCGGCGACGGCCTCGCCGCGGCTCGGCGCCGACACGGATGCGGTGCTGGCCGACCCCGCCTGGGGCGGACCGGCACTCTGATGCTGGTGCCAATCGCTCTCCCCTACCCGCGCCGCTCCCTGCAACCCCGGTGACTCCACGATGACCGACACCCCCCTTCCCGACCGCACCGGCGGCGAGCTGATCGTCGATTGCCTTGTTGCCCAGGGCGTCGAGCACGTGTTCTGCGTGCCGGGCGAGAGCTATCTGGCGGTGCTCGACGCGCTGCATGACGCCCGCATCGCCGTCACGGTCTGCCGGCAGGAGGGCGGCGCCGCCATGATGGCCGACGCCACGGCGCGGCTCACCGGCCGTCCCGGCGTCGTGATGGTGACGCGCGGACCCGGCGCCACCAACGCCTCGGCCGGCATCCACATCGCCGAGCAGGACTCGGTGCCGGTGATCCTGTTCGTCGGCCAGATCGACAGCGCCATGCGGGGCCGCGGCGCCTTTCAGGAGATGGACTACCGCGCGTTCTTCGGCTCGACGGCCAAGTGGGTGACGGAGATCGAGGACGCGGCGCGCATCCCCGAGATCGTGTCGCGCGCCTTCCACGTCGCCATGCAGGGTCGGCCGGGACCGGTGGTGATCGCGCTGCCGGAGGACATGCTGCTGCGCGCCGCCGCGGTGGCGGCCGGACCGCGCGTCGAGCCGGTTGAGACCTGGCCGGGCCTGACGCAGATGGCCGAGCTGCAGAAGGTGCTGTGGACGGCCGAGCGGCCCGTGCTGGTGCTGGGCGGCAGTGGCTGGTCGGAGAAGGCCTGCGCCAGCGTGATCCGCTTCGCCGAGCGCTTCGACCTGCCGGTGGCGGCCTCGCTGCGCCGGCAGATGCTGTTTCCGGGCGAGCACCCGAACTATGCGGGTGAGATCGGCATCGCCCCCAACCCGAAGCTGCGGGCGCGGATCGCCGAGGCCGACCTTGTCATCCTGGCGGGCGGCCGGATGTCGGAGATGCCGTCGCAGTCCTACACGCTGCTGGGTATTCCGGTGCCGAAGCAGGCACTGGTGCATGTGCATGCCGACAGCGCCGAACTCGGCCGGGTCTATCACCCGAAGCTCGGGATCAACGCCACGCCGCGCGCTTTCGCGGCGGCGCTGGAGACGGTGCAGCCGCCCCGCGAGATCCGCTGGAGCGCCCGCACGCGGCAGGCGCGGGAGGATTTCCTGGCGTGGACGGACCAGCCCCCGGCCATTCCCGGAGCGCTGCAGATGGGCGAAGCGATGCTGTGGCTGCGCCACCGCCTGCCCGAGGACGCCATCATCACCAATGGCGCCGGCAACTATGCCACCTGGCCGGCGCGATTCCTGCGGTTCCGGCGCTACAACACCCAGCTGGCGCCATGCTCGGGCTCGATGGGCTACGGGCTGCCGGCCGCGGTCGGCGCCAAGCGTCAGTTCCCCGACCGCATGGTGGTGTGCTTTGCCGGCGATGGCTGTTTCATGATGCATGGGCAGGAATTCGCCACCGCGGTGCAGTACGACCTGCCGATCATCGTCGTCATCGTCGACAACGGCATGTACGGCACCATCCGCATGCACCAGGAGCGCGAATATCCGGGACGGATCTCGGCGACGGCACTGCGCAATCCGGATTTCGCCGCCTACGCGGTGGCATTCGGCGGCCATGGCGAGCGGGTGGAGCGCACCGAACAGTTCGCCCCGGCCTTCGACCGCGCCGTGGCGTCCGGCAAGCCCGCGATCCTGCATTGCCTGATTGACCCCGAGGCGATCACGCCGGCCACCACGCTATCGGCGATGCGGGCGGCCGCACTGGCAAAGCGTGGTTGAGACTTCCGCGGAGCCGCGAGCTCAGCTTCGGCCACGGACCGCCGCAAAGCTGCCGGCAAGGTCGAAGCCGAAGCCGAGCGGATCGTCGGCCTCCACCACGAAGGTGCCGTTGCCGCTGTAGAAGGCCCGCCCGCCGACCTCGACGCGAACGCCCCCGACCTCCGGCGCGGGCCG
>JBMOJG010000328.1:0-4470 GCA_049316925.1 Alsobacter sp.
TGCTCGCGCTCGATGCCGATGAAGTGGCGGCCGAGGCGGCGGGCCACGGCGCCCGTCGTGCCGCTGCCGAAGAAGGGATCGAGCACGACGTCGCCCGGGTTGGACGACGCCATCATGATGCGGGCCAGCAGCGCCTCGGGCTTCTGGGTGGGGTGCAGCTTGCGACCGGCCGCGTCCTTCAGGCGCTCGGCGCCGGTGCACAGCGGGATGAACCAGTCCGAGCGGACCTGGAGGTCCTCGTTGCCGGCCTTCAGCGCGTCATAATGGAAGGTGTAGCCCTTGGCGGAGGCATCCCGCGACGCCCAGATCATCGTCTCATGGGCGTTGGTGAAGCGCCGGCCGCGGAAGTTCGGCATCGGGTTGGCCTTGCGCCAGACAACGTCGTTGAGCAGCCAGAAGCCGAGATCCTGCAAGATAGCGCCGACGCGGAAGATGTTGTGGTAGGAGCCGATGACCCACAGCGTGGCGTCGGGCTTCATCACGCGGCGACAGGCCAGCAGCCAGGCGCGGGTGAAGGTGTCGTAATCGGCGAAGCTGGCGAACTTGTCCCAGTCGTCGTCGACGGCATCAACCACCGACTGGTCGGGGCGCGACAGCGCACCCTCAAGCTGGAGGTTGTATGGCGGGTCGGCAAAGACCAGATCGACGCTCGCCTCGGGAAGCGCGGCCAGGTGGGCGACACTGTCGCCGACCAGAACGGTATCGAGACGGAGCGCGCTGGGCTCCATCCGGGGCATCGACGTCGGCCGCCCGGTACGCGTGACCTTAATCCGGGCTCCGGCGCCGACTGCCCCGGTACGCTGGGTACCCATGCTGCAGCACCAATTACGCAACTGAACGAGCGCCAATCTGTCTCAGTTGGGTAAAGACCGGGTTTAGAGAGTAAAAAAAATCAATCCTGTTTTCGGACAATACATCGGCAATTTTTGCCTATGCGATAGTTAATCAATCCTTTTCGTCGCACATAGCGACTGAACCAAAAGTCAGACGATGAAAGGGACACGGCCCCATTTGCGCGAGCGCGGCGCGGTGGGCGGCGGTGGGATAGCCGGCATGGCGGTCGAACCCATAGGCCGGGTAGGCGAGGCCGAGGCGGGCCATCAGCCGATCACGGGTCACCTTGGCGACAATCGAGGCCGCTGCAATGGAGGCGACGCGCCGGTCGCCCTTGACGATGGCCTCACCCGGGCCGTCCCATGGCGGCAGGTCCCGACCATCCACCAGAATGAAGGCGGGTCGGCGGACAAGCGCGTCCAGCGAGCGGCGCATCGCCTCGAGCGAGGCCTTGCGAATGTCGGTGGCGTCGATCCATGCCGCCGACACGCAGGCGACGGCGACGTCGGCGCTGGCGAGGATCGCCTCGTAGAGTTCCTCCCGGCGGGCGGACTTGAGCAGCTTGGAGTCGGCAAGGCCCTCCGGCACATGGTCGAGGTCGAGAATGACGGCGGCTGCCACGACCGGCCCGGCCAGCGGCCCGCGTCCTGCCTCGTCGACGCCGGCGACCGGCGCTACACCACCGCGCATCAAGGCCTGCTCACGGCTTGTATCGGGGGCTGAGGTCAGGTCAGGAGAAGCGATTCGCGCCATGGCCCCATGCTCGTGGTTGGGGCCGGCCTGGCAAGCGGAGCCAAGCGCTGCAGAGAGCGGCATCCACGCTCTCCACCGCTGCGACAGGTCAGAACAGCGACAGCTGCTGTCCGGCGCGGGCCGGCGGCGCGAACAGGTCAGTGCGCAGCCGCAGCCGACGGCGGTTGAAGCCGAGCCGGTCGGCCGCGACCTCGAAACGGCGGCCCACCATCCACGCATAAGGTCCGTCGCCGGTCATGCGCTCGCCCCAGTTGGCCTCGTACTCCTTGCCGTGGCGGACCGAGCGCACCAGCGACAGCACATGGCGCAGCTTGGCTGGGTGATGCTCCAGCAGCCATTCACGGAACAGGTCACGCACCTCAAGCGGCAGACGCAGCATGACATAGCCGGCCTCGCGGGCGCCGGAGTCCCAGGCCGCCTCGAGGATGCGCTCGATCTCGGCGTCGTTCACCGCCGGGATGACCGGCGCCACCATCACCGAGGTGGGGATCCCCGCCTCGGACAGGCGGCGGATGGTGTCGAGGCGCCGCCGCGGCGTGGCGGCGCGCGGTTCCATCGTGCGCGCCAACGCGGGGTCGAGCGTGGTGACCGACAGTGCAACCTTGGCGAGGCCCTTCTCCGCCATCGGCCCGAGAATATCGATGTCGCGGACGACAAGCGCCGATTTGGTGACGATGCCAACCGGGTGGTTGGCGCGGGCCAGCACCTCGAGGATCCTGCGCATGACCCGGTGCTCGCGCTCGATCGGCTGGTAGGGGTCGGTGTTGGTGCCGATGGCAATGGTGCGCGGCTGGTAGCCCTGCGCCGCCAGCTCGCGCTCCAGCAGTTCGGCGGCGCCCTGCTTGACGAACAGCTTCGATTCGAAATCCAGCCCGGGCGACAGGCCCATATAGGCGTGGGTCGGCCGGGCGAAGCAGTAGACGCAGCCATGCTCGCAGCCGCGATAGGGGTTGATCGAGCGATCGAAGGAAATGTCAGGCGAGTCGTTGCGGGTGATGATCGACTTGGCCCGCTCCGACGTCACCTCGGTGCGGAACGGCGGCAGGGTCTCGCTGCTGCCCCAGCCGTCGTCGACAGGGGCGCGGGCCACCGGCTCGAATCGTCCCGACCGGTTGGTGGCGGTGCCGCGGCCGCGCCGGCGCTCGGGGTCGACCAAATCGGTGACGCAGGGGCGACCGTCGCCAACCTGGTAGTTCGCGGGGCCGCTGTCGGGCGGATCTTCAGCATGGCCCGTCTCCGTTTTGGAACATAACAGGAACAAATACGAGAAACTGCGCCGTGGCAAGCCGGCCGTGCAACCAACGCTTCGGGTCCAGCAAGCCGCACGCGTGGAGGTGGCTTCGCCGGGCCGGCGCATGCTAAGCGCAGGCCATGATTTCGGTCGTCATCCCTGTTTCCCACGAAGAGCCGGGCCTGCTCGACACGCTCGCCGCGCTGGTGCCGGCGGTCGCGGACGGTCTGGTGCGCGACCTGGTGCTGGTCAGCAGTGCGCCAAACCGTTTCGCCGAGGATGTCGCCGACTCGGCGGGCTGCAGTGTCCTGGTGTCGCCGGGACAGCGCGCGGCGCAGCTCGCGGCCACTGCCGTCGTCCTGCGCGCCCCCTGGATCCTGGCGCTCGAACCCGGCCTGGTGCCTTCGGGCGGCTGGATGGACGAGATCGCCGATTTCATTGCGGATTCGGGACAGGCACAACGGGCCTGCGCGCTGACGCTGGTGCCGCGGGCCGGCGCCAGCCGGCTGCGGCCGTGGTTGCTCAATTGGCGCCTGGCGGTGACCGGCCGCGCCAATCCCCTGCAGGGCCTCGCGGCGCCTGCTAGGGCGATGGCGGACGGCAGCGCACTGCGGCTGCGCGCCGCGCGGCTCACGAGCCCGGTGCTGGACCGGCGCTGCGCCGATCGCTGATCAGAGCCGCTTCGCCTGGAACGTGTTGCAGGTGCGCAGGTCACCGGATTTGAGGCCGGTCATCAGCCAGCGCACGCGCTGCTCGGACGAGCCGTGGGTGAAGCTGTCGGGCACCACATAGCCCTGCGACTGCTTCTGCAGCCGGTCGTCGCCGATCGCGGTGGCAGCCGCGACGGCCTGGCGGACGTCGGCCTCGGTGATGTTGCTGTGGCGCTGGTTCATGCGCGCCGCCCAGACGCCCGACAGGCAGTCGGCCATCAGCTCGACGCGGACCGACAGGTCATTGGCCTCGGCTTTGCTGCCGGCTCGGCGCTGCGCCTGCTGCACCTTGGGCAGGATGCCGAGCAGGTTCTGCACATGGTGGCCGACCTCGTGGGCGATCACATAGGCGTAGGCGAAGTCGCCGCCGCCGCCGAACCGGCGCTGCATGTCGTTGAAGAAGGATGTGTCGAGATACACCTTCTGGTCGATGGGGCAGTAGAACGGACCCATCGCCGCACTCGCGGATCCGCATTCGGACCGCGTCGAACCTGAGAACAGCACAAGGCGCGGCGCCTTGTAGGGACGGTTGGCCTGGGCCGGCAGCAGCTCGCTCCACACATCCTCGGTCTCGCCGAGGACCTTGGCGACGAAGCGGCCGATGTCATCGGTCGGTGAGCCCGTCTGGGCCGGGCGGGTCTGAGCAGGCGGGGCGGACTGGCGCTGCGTTACCATCTGCGCGCCGCCGATCAGGATGGCCGGGTTGATGCCGAGCGCCCAGCCGATAACGCCGAGCACCATCATGGCGCCGATGCCAAGCCCGCCGCCACCCATGCCGCCGAAGCCGCCACCGCCGCCGCCGCCACCGCGGCGGTCCTCGATGTTGTCCGACGCTCGCAGATCGTCCCAACGCATCGCAGCCCCCTCGTCCGACCCGCGTGTTCCACAATGCCGGGTGGACCGGCACGGTTCATGTCCCGGCCGGCGGAGTATGTCAAAGCG